>NZ_CP080523.1:600000-750264 GCF_024746795.1 Mesorhizobium sp. AR10 | reverse complement strand
ATCAAATTCCTCAATTTCTTTTCGGTAGACAAGGCGATGTCTTGCGGATCCAGCATGTCCCGCAGAGAGTCGCTGCCAATCATGTTCGAGGCGAGCACGCTCAAGGTAAGCGCGAGCCCTGGCACCACTGCCATCCAAGGTGCTTGGAGGATAACTGCGACGCCGTCCCGGATCAGATTTCCCCAACTCGGGTTCGGCGGCTGAATACCCATGCCCAGAAAGCTGAGGCTTGTTCGTCTCGGATTGCTCCCGCAAAGGTCAAGCTGCTCATCAGGTTGATCGGTCCAAGGATATTCGGAAGGATGTGTTGACGCATGATGCGTGCGAGGTCGCATTCGGCGCGCCTTGAGTGCGTCCACAATGTGCTGATCTGTGGGATGGAACGGGGCAATCACCGGCGTGTCCTGGATTTCCCGGGCGATCGTTTAAAATTTCATGTCCCCCCACGTCAACCCACCAAACCTTAGCGATGACGATTTCCGCACGATAAACAGACTTTAGCTTGCTTTGCAACAAGTGTTTCGTTTTTGTACCGAGAAACCATATGGATCACACAGTTCGCCATGAGAGCGGGACGTTAGCCAGTGTGGCCCTCGGCAGAGGTACCACCGAACGTTGGTCTACCGCTTGCTTGTTCGGCTAGTAACGCTCGAACGGCAATGACTGCACGCTGCGCAAGTGATAATGGATCAGTTAGCGCCCCAGGAAGAGGGCATGACGCTTGTCCAGGAATGCACCGCCTCAACATGGTCCTGTGTATTGTGGCACATGCCCTGAAACACCGCGCAGAGATCGAGGAAATCAGGCAGGTCCAATCGCCGCGCTGCCTTCAGCAGCCGTTTTGCGAGTCGAAGTGCTTGAGGAGGTTTTCCTGCAATGCTTGCAGCAAGTTGCAGGACTCGCGACTGCAATTCGGACGCTGTCGCGATCTCAAGGACGATTCCCAGTCGTAGAGCTTCCTCGGCGCGCACCAGACGCCCGGTGAAGATCAACTCCGCCGCCCTTTGGGGACCGAACAGATCCTGCAGGAACCAGGCACCGCCATCTCCCGGTACGATGCCAAGATTGATGAACGTGGAGCCGAATACCGCGTCCTCCGCTGCGATACGGATGTCGCACAGAGGTGGCTCGGCAAAATTGGACAGGGTGATAAGTGGAATTTCTGCCTGAGATCGGCATGAGTGCCGGAACAGGAGAATCACGAATGAGCAGACGACCACGCCGGAACCACAGCCCGGCTTTCAAGGCGAAAGTTGCGCTTGCGGCGATCAAGGGAGAAAAGACGCTGGCCGAGCTGGCGCAGCAATATGATGTGCATGCGAACCAGATCACGGATTGGAGAAAGCAGCTTCTGGACGGGGCCTCGAACGTGTTTGGCGCGGCGGAGAAATCGGAGCCGACGGTGGACATAAAGGCCCTCCATGCCAAGATCGGAGAGCTGACGCTGGCCAATGATTTTTTAGGCTCGGCGCTCGGCAAGGCCGGCTGGTCGGGGAGCGCAAGACGATGATCGACCGGGAACATGAACTGCCGATTGCCAAGCAGGCGGCCGAACTGGGGATCAGCCGCGGCAGCGTCTACTCCCTACCCAAGCCGACATCGGCGGCAGACCTGAAGCTGATGCGGCGCATCGACGAATTGCACCTGGATTACCCGTTCGCGGGCAGCCGCATGTTGCAGAAGCTTTTGAAGCGCGAAGGCTATGAGACGGGTCGCCTGCATGTGCGCACCTTGATGAAGCGCATGGGTATCGAGGCGCTCTACCGCAAGCCGCGCACTTCGAAGCCGGGCGACGGGCACAAGATCTATCCGTATTTGCTGGGCAAGCTGGCGGTGACGCGGCCCAACCAGGTCTGGGCGACGGACCTGACCTATATCCCGATGGCCCGCGGCTTCTGCTACCTGGTTGCTGTCGTCGACTGGTTCACGCGCAAGGTACTGAGCTGGCGGCTGTCGATCACCATGGATGCGGCGTTTTGCATTGAAGCCCTCGAGGAGGCGCTGGCGACATACGGCAAGCCCGAGATCTTCAACTCCGATCAGGGCAGCCAGTTCACCAGCCATGACTTCACCAAGGTCCTGCTCGACCGGGAGATCAGGATCAGCATGGATGGCAAGGGCGCCTGGCGCGACAACGTCTTCGTCGAGCGTCTCTGGCGGTCGGTGAAATATGAGGAGGTCTATCTCAAGGCCTATAACAGCGTTCGCGAAGGGCGGGCGTCGATCGGAAAATATCTCGATTTCTACAATCGGCGACGTCCGCATTCCAGCCTTGACGGCAGAGCGCCAGATGAGGCCTACTTCACCCCGCTACCGCTTCCCGAGGCGGCCTAACCAGAGGCAGTGTTCCACTTATAAATCGGGAATTCCTGTCCAAACAAACCGAGCCACCTCTCACATTGTTGCCAGATCGAAACCAGCACCGATTGCCGCCCCATTGACCGCAGCAATAACAGGGACCTCCAGCCGGTGCGTGGCAAGCGCAATTCGTTGGATGCCGCGGCGGTAGCGTTCTTGCACCTCAAACACATCGCCAGCGAAGCTTCCCCTACGGTCCCGCATGTCCTTGACGTTGCCGCCGGCGGAAAACGCCTTACCAGCCCCTGTGATGATCAGAACCGAGATGGCCGCCCCACCATTGATCCAGTCAACCGTTTGCACGATGTCGTCTATCAAACTCGTCCCGGTCAGTTCGTTGCGGACGTCGTCGCGATCGAGCACGAGTACGGCGACACGGCCGCTGACCTCGAGTTCCGAGTCGATGAGTTTCGGCAGATCGATCATGCCTCAATCCCTTGCTTCTCTGCCCTCCGCACTATGGAGGACGCGGTGAGAAGGATGCGAACATCCAGGACTGCCAGACCGTCGGGATACGCATGGATGGGATTGAGGTCGAGTTCATCGATTTCCGGGAAGGCTTCAACCAGATCCGAGATGCTCACCATAAAATCTGCAAGCGCGTCTCGATCAACCGGCGCTCCCCCGCGCACGCCATCGAGAATCGCTTGCGCCTTGATTTCGTCCAACATCGCGAAGGCATCATTTCGTGAGATCGGAAGCGCGCGGAACACTACATCCCTAAGAACTTCGACGAGGACTCCGCCCAGTCCGAACATCATGACCGGACCGTATGCTGCGTCACGCACGATGCCGACGGTGACCTCGACGCCCCCCTTCTCTGCCATCGGAGTGACGAGGACGCCGGCAACATTCGGATTGGTTACTGTAGCCTTGGCATTGGCGACGATGTCAAGGAAGCTACTGCGCACCGATGCGACGTCGGCGACATTGAGTTTGACCCCGCCGGCCTCTGTCTTGTGCAGGATATCGCGAGATACGATTTTCATGGCGACGGGCTTTGTGCCGAGACGGAGAAAAGCCTCTTCAGCCTCTTTTTCATCCACAGCCAGCCAAGCCGGAGCGAAATCGAGGCCGAAGTCGCGCAGGCTGGCTCGTCCTTCGTGCTCCAAAACTACCCGCCTGCCCTCAGCTCTGCACCGCGTAAGAACCTGCTCAAAGGTTCTCCCGTGCTGCGCTCGCTTTGGCGGCAGCGCTGCAAAGGCGCGGCCCACCTCACCGCACTCCGCTAAAGCCTGCATGCATCGCACGGCAGTTTCCAGGGAGCTGTGCACTGGGATGCCTGCGCGGTGCATATCGATGAGTGGCAACGGCAGCTGATCTGCCTGAAGCGCACTGTACAGGCTGTGAACGACTACGGGCTTGCCGAACCGGCGTAGCATTGCGGCGATCAGGTTCGTCGTATCGATTTCTGCGGCGAGCAGGTCTTGTGAAAAACGGACCGCATACCCGCCGTAGAGACCGGAAATCAAAAGTCCATCCACCATCGAATCCTGCAACAGAATCTCGGCGCACGCGGCGAAAACCGAAGGATCTGTATCCGTACCCCCAGCAACGTCGACGGGATTGACAACCGAAGCGGCCGGAGGAAGCACTGCCGTAAGTCGCCGCCTCGTCTCTTCGCTCAAAGGAGCCAACACCAATCCACGTTCAGATAATGCATCGGCGGCAATTGTGGCGTGGCCTCCGCCATCCGCGAGGATGGCGAGGCGGCGCGAACGCAGGGGGGGCAGCAACGATAGCGCCTCCGCCATCGGCAGGATCTCGTCGGACCGATGTGCAAGGATTGCGCCGGCTTGCCTCAACACGCCTTCGCTGACCGCATATTCGCCAGCCAAAGCACCGGTATGAGACTTCGCGGAAATCCGTCCGGCACTTGTCCTTCCCGATTTGTAAATGACAACTGGTTTCTCAAGCGAGATTCGCCTCAAGGCGTTCAAAAAGCGGCGGCCGTCTTTCAGTCCTTCAACGTAGGCGATCACCACGTTGGTGTTGGGATCGGCCGCAAAGTAGTCGAGGTATTCGTCGAAGCCGATATCAGCCTCGTTACCTACCCCCACATAAGTGCTCAAACCTATATGCCCGTTGGCTTGAGCTTCGGTGACGAGTGACAGAGCCATGTTGCCGGATTGGGACAAAAGGCCAATGCTACCCTTCCGCAAGTCCGAAAAGCCCACGAGATTGCAGGCTTTATGAGTATTGAACATGCCCGAGGTGTTTGGCCCGATGATCCTCACCCCGCCAGCGCGTGCAGCGGCTAGCACTGCATCCTGGAGCCGCTTGCCGCCGTCGCCAGCCTCTCCAAAGCCACCCGCCAGAACCACGGCACCGCGCACTCCTTTAGCGGCGCATTCGGTGATGACTGAAGCAACCGTCGCCGCGGGAGTGCAGACCAGCGCAAGGTCGACGGGCCCCGGCAGGCTGCCCAGATCGGGCAGACACCTAATGCCGCAGATTTCACTTTCCTTCGGATTAATCGGATAGATTGCTCCCGCATAGCCGTCATCCAGGAGTTTCCTTAGCGACCGATATCCCCGCTTGGCCGGATTCCTGGATGCGCCGATAATCGCGATGGAGTTCGGGGATAGAATGTCAACCAGTTCGTTCGATGACATCATCATTCCCCCCGGAAGACCGGCGAACGCTTCTCGGCGAAGGCGTCGACACCTTCCTGCCAATCAAGGGTTGTCGAACAAAACATCATGCCCTCAAGCTCCGCGGTAAGCGCAGCTTCGAACGTCCCGTCAGCGGCGGACGCCAACTGCTCTTTCGCAAGCTGGATCGAGAATGGCGCCTTTTTTGACAGTTCGCTTGCCAGGGTGCGGACCCGTTCAGCGAACTCCTCGTCGGGGATACAGTTTGAGGCCAGCCCGATCCGGACCGCTTCCGCTCCATCGATCTGCCGGCCCAGGAAGAGCAGCTCACGTGCCTTTGCCAGGCCAACAAGTCGCGGAAGGATGTGTGTGACCCCGCCGCCGAGGAATGCGCCAAGGCCGATTTCGGGAAATCCGATTCGCGCCGATGCGGCCATGACCATAAAATCGCAAGCGAGAGCCATCTCGGCACCGGCGCCGAGCGCATAGCCGTTCACGGCGGCAATGACCGGCTTCGGGTGTGAGACCAGACGTCTACACACCTTTTGTTCGCTCATCAGATATTGTCGCCTATCGAAGGCCGTGCGACCGGCCTTGTGTTCCTTCAAATCGGCGCCAACACAAAACGCCCGCCCTTCTCCGGTCAGGACAATCACGCGCACGTTTTTGTCTCTTTCAGACTGGTCGAGAGCTGCCAGGACATCGTCGTACAATTGCTGCACCACTGCGTTCAGGCGGTGAGGACGATTCAAACGAATTTCGGCGATACTGTTCTGGATTTCGTAGGCAACCGTTTCAAACATCATGTCCTTCCTATAACCCCGCTGACGGGGTGGTAATTGCGGGCACGATAACAGAGGCGATTTGATTTGCAACATATGTTTCAACATTGCATGGGTGAGCTGCATGGATCATAATGGATCGCGAGAGGGGTCGAGACACGGGCGGGGAGCTGCGTGCCACGGGGGTGAGCTCCTGCCGAATCCGTGTCGCCTGCGTTTCATCGCGTCAAGAGGTGGTTGCCGCGAAGCAGACAGCAGAACTTCGAACTTTGAACTTTGAAGAAGTAACAGGGGCTCAGGGCAGTGAGAAAACAGCCTGGTCCAGAAATGTAACATATGTTGCACAGGCTACAACGCTGCGCTAGGTAGGGGGATGGCTGACGGACCTCTTTCGGAGCGATTGATCACCGGCTTCGACACAATGTCGGAGCAGTTCCAATTGGCGGCGCGCTATATTATCGACCAACCACATGACGTCGCGCTATTGTCAATGCGCGACCAGGCTCGTGTGGCCGGGGTCCAGCCGGCTACCATGACGCGACTGGCCAAGCATCTTGGCCTCACAGGTTACGACGAGCTTCGCGAAATCTATGCTGAGGCCGTTCGCAGCGGCGACGTCGGATTCGCCGGAAAGGCCGATTTACAAGCGATCGCTCAAAAACGTAAAGGCGATCATGGCCTTGCGCGCGAAATTCTCCGGGCCCAAGCGGCCGAGATTGTCCATTTGGCCGAGTCTCAACTTGACGCGATAGTATCGACAGCAAGACGCCTTGCAGCCGCCAAGTGCGTCTATTGCGTCGGATTGAGGTCGAGCCACGCAACTGCTTGGCATCTGCACTACATTCTTTCGATGATCAGGGAAAAGTCGGTTATGCTCGATGCGATCGGCGGCACCGGTTCGGACGCATTGGCCCGTGCCTCCCGCAACGACGTGCTCTTCGCGACTAGCGTGTTCCCCTACACGCGCGTCACGGTCGAGATCGCCGAGTATGCGCATCAGCATGGCATTCCGATCGTCGCGATCACCGACAGCGAGGTTGCCCCGCTGGCCCGAGTGGCCGACGATGTCGTTCTTGTCCAGACGAAGAGTCCGTCGTTTTTCCACACGATGACACCGGCGTTCGCGGTCGCTGAAGTGCTGGGCGCCCTGGTCGCAGGGCAGGGTGCGGAGGCCGCGCGTGAGTCCCTACTCCGGTTTGATGCTCATCTTGCGGATTTCAGCACCCACTTGAAATCGAGAAGGTGGACTAAAAAAGCCGGCTCGTCCCGTTCGACCTTTCCTACGGCAAAGAAAATAGATGGCAAGGTACCCAAAGCGATGCCAGCCGTGCCAGAGCGTTCCTCGAGCGAGACCACGGCCGAGAAGCCGGTCCCGGCGTCGAAGTAGCGGTGGTCGACGTTGGTGTCGAAATTGCCGTAGGGAACGTATCCTGGATGACGTTGCCGGCGTAGCTGATGAACCTTTTGAGGACTGGCAGGCCGAAAATCGGCATGACGCCGGAGGCCATCGCCGCCCGTTTCGGCAATCCGTCGCCACCGCGCCGGCGCCCAAAACTGCCAATCTCTCCCCGAGGATCCTCTACGTAGCGCGAGGACGAAATGACCATCGAGCCTGGCGAAGGCGTTTTGCGTCAGCGAAGATCACCCTGATTGGAAACCGTATCTCTTCGACATCAGCGGTCGGTGCTCAACGCCTTTAAATCGCGGTTAACAACGATGATCTCGCCGTCGTCGGCTCCGCCGGTCGGGCCATCATGCTCCACAACCGTAAGCGCTCATTTCCATGCGCGTTGACGCGGCCCGTTTGACGGGGTCGCTGTCAGACAGCTGCATCGGATCATGCAGCGGCGGTTTTGGCGAAGTTGAAGGGCAGCAGGTCGGTGATGTCGGCGTCTGTGGCGCGCTGCGGCAGTTCGCTGAGGACGTAGCGCAAGTAGGCCAAGGGCTCGACGCCACAGGCGGGGCAGGTCAGCATCAGGCTGTATATGACGGCGCTGGCCCTGGCTCCATCCACGGTATCACTGAACAGCCAGGATTTTCTGCCGGTGGCAAAGATTCTGATATCGCGTTCGAGGAGGTTGTTGTCGATCGGCATCCTGCCGTCTTCTGTGTATCGCGTCAGGTACTCCCACTGGTTCAGAGTGTAGGACACGGCGTCGCCGATCTTGCTATCGGGCAAGACCTTCGGCGCGATGTCGTCGAGCCATGTCTTGAGAGCATTGAGGATGGGAACGCTGTGTTGCTGGCGAAAGCGGCGAATGCAATCGGCTTGTGTTTCGCCCTTGTCCGGCTTTTCGTTCCGCGCTTGGCCTTCAACCCGGTAGAGCTGCTCGAAGAACTTGAGCGCCTGCTCCGGCGGACCGCCCCCCTTCTTTCTTGCCTTGAGGGCATCGACGAAGCGACGTCTGGAATGGGCCATGCATCCCACATGGGTGGCCCCTGCCAGCGTGCGCCATGCGGTATAGCCATCGCTCATCAGTATGCCGCGGTAATCGCCGAGGAAGGCCTGCGGATAAATCTGGCCGCGACCCGGTTGATAATCGAGCAGCACGATCGGCTCGTTACTCTCTTCGCCGCTCCGGTATGCCCACATAAATGATGTGCTGGTGGCCTCCCTGTCCTTTTCCTTCAGGACCTGGACGGTGGTCTCGTCGCCATGGATGAGTGCTTGAGACCTGAGCCGCAGCTTCAGTGCGTCATAGATGCGGGAGAGATGCTTCTCGCTCGATCCGATCACCCAATGCCCCAGAGCGCCGCGGCTGACGGGCACGCCGGCTCGCTCGAATGCCTGGCTCAAGCGGTAGAGCGGCGTGCCGTCGACGTACTTGTGAACAAGAGCAAATGCCAGTGTCGAGGCCGTGGCGATGCTGCCCGGCAAGGGCTGCGCGGGCATCGGCGCGATCACGACCGGCGTATTGATGCCGGTGCGGTCGCAATGGCGGCAGGCATACTTGAAGCGCACATTCTGCAGGACCTTCGCCTTCACCTCGATATGAAGCTGCTCGGTAATGGCCTCGCCCATGTGGTGCATCCGGTGACGACAGCAAGGACAGGCCTTCCGATCTTCGGGAAGGTCATACTCGACGCGCTCGCGCGGCAGGTGTTCCGGGAGGGCCTTGCGGCCACGCTTCTTTCGGTGCCGTAGCGGGTCGTGTTGGAATTCGGCGGAGCAGCCTCCGGTAGGTTAAGATTATCGGCTCATGCGGCGAGGTCAATCTGCTGATCGCGTGGCTTCGTAGGAAGCGTCTGCCAGCCGTCGATCTTTCGCATCGAGATTTGACCGGACGCCATCAACGCCCAGAACAACATTGCCGCGGTTTCGGCCGAAGGCAGAACGGTCTGGGTCTTGATGCGCCGCTTGAACTCCTCATGCAGACGCTCAATCGCGTTTGTTGTTCTGGCGCTTTTCCATTGGCTCGGCGGCAGCCGGGTGAAGGCGAAGAGACGCTCGCCGGCCTCCTCCAGGCTATCGGCCACCGCCCGGCACTTGAGCCGCCATTTGCGCAGGAACGCCTTGCGGCGGCTCTCGATCTCCTCCGGCGTGGCCGCGTAGATCATGTCGGTGTAATCGGCGCTGATCTCCTCATGCAGCCGCTCGGGAGCATGGGCAAGCAGATTCCTGTGCTTGTGAACCGTGCATCTCTGCACCGGCACCCCGTCCCACAGCGCGGCGATCGCCCTGTCCAAGCCAGGTGCGCCATCGACCATGAGAAACTCAGGTCGGCGCAGGCCGCGCCCGACGAGATCGTCGAGAATGGCCCGCCAGGCCTCCGTCGTCTCGCCACCCATATTCTTGACCGCGAGCAGGATCTTCTGGCCGTCCGCGCGCACACCGATGACCACGAGCAGCGAGATCGAGGTCGCTTTGCGGTCGAGCCTGACACGAACCACCGTCCCGTCGAGGATCAGGCGCACGATCGGCTCGTCGGCCAGAGAGCGGGCATTCCAGGCGTCCCAGTCCGTCTTCACCTTGCGCCAGGTGCGGCTGACGACGTCCTTGCCGATCGCGCCGCCGAACAGCGCGGCGAGCGCACGCCGCACGCGCCTGGTGTTCGTGCCCGCCAGGTAGCTCGACGCGATCAGCGCGTCGGCGGCCATCGTGCGCCGCTGATAGGCGCGCAAGGCCTTGCTCTTCCATTCCACCGTCTTGTCCTCGCCGGCATCGAGGCGCGCCCGCGGAACCGTGAGCTCGGTGGTGCCGAAGGTCCCCGTCAGCGTGCGCGTCCGGCTGCCGTGGCGGTGGCCGGCGACACCGGTGGTCTCATCACTGCGCGCCGCCGGCTGCCGGCCATAACGGGGACGGGCAAGCACCGCGTCCAGCTCGGTCTCGAGCATCGTCTCGATGAAGCCGCGCACCCGCTCGCGCAGGCCAGCTTCAATCGGATCAAACCAGTTGTCGAAAAGATAGCTCGTCGCCTCATCCCCAGGATGAACGGCTTCCGCATTCATGGTAGTCCTTGTCATGGCGTAGTCTCCTGTCCGGCGCTCTAACGCCGGATGATTCGAGGTTTGACACCCCGGAGACTACGCCAACTCACAATTCCAACCACTCCTGCGACGGCACCCTTCTTTCCCTCCGGCTTTTCGGTGGACGGAAAGCCGGTGTCCGGCAGGTCGATGACATTGCCATCTTCGCTGCCCGCGTCGTCTTCATCGGCAACCTGTTCGGCTTCATTGAAGAGGCGATCAACGTGCTTTTCGCTCTTGGGCGCAAAACGATGTGAGCGCGCCAGCGCCAACTCTTCCTCGAGCTTTACCACGCGTTCTGCGAGCTGACGGTTCTCCGCCTGCAGCACAGCAATGCGCGCCATCAACTCCTCAACAGTCGGTTCGCCAGGTCGATTCATCGTAGTTTTGAATCTGAACCGCACCGACGCGTCAACCGCACAATTCGGGAGCCGTCATCAGCCCGCAACCTGATATTGCCGCACCGGATGGCGCACCATTGCATCGATGTCGATGCCGTCGAGAATCCAATGGAGCTGCTCGGTCGTCAGCGTAACCACCGCCGTCTCCCGGCGTGGCCATCGGAACCTGTCTTCGGTCAGCCGCTTCAGAACCAGCACGAAGCCGGACCGGTCGAAGAACAGGAGTTTCATCCGGTCGCGGCGGCGATTGCAAAATGCAAAGACCGCAGGCGCAAATGGGTCAAGCTCCATCACCTCCTGAACCAGGACCGCAAGGCTGTTGATGCCGGCCCTAAAATCGATCGGCTCGCGGTGCAGGTAGACGTTGAGATCAGCGCCCAGTCTGAACATGGCCCAGAGCTCCAATGATCGCCGTCAACGCGTCTACATCACCGCATTCCAGCACCAGCTTCACGCCGTTCGGCA
This sequence comes from Mesorhizobium sp. AR10, assembly GCF_024746795.1. Taxonomy (NCBI): domain Bacteria; kingdom Pseudomonadati; phylum Pseudomonadota; class Alphaproteobacteria; order Hyphomicrobiales; family Phyllobacteriaceae; genus Mesorhizobium; species Mesorhizobium sp. AR10. The sequence goes on along the minus strand of NZ_CP080523.1, from coordinate 739,197 downwards.
AAGACGCGCTCACCTTGGCTGCGAGTGGCGATGAGCCCATGCTTTCCGACTTCGACAGCCGCTCTTCACCACGCGCAGCAGGCCTGTCCACCGAATTGCACTGCATAGGCAGGCTGTGGTCCGCAGCGGTGACTTGAACTGGAATGAACGCAGACGGTGCAGGTGGCGGCAAAGCACCGGCGTCTTTGGTCGTCTTTATCCATTTCCGAAGAAGGTTGGCATTGATCCCATGTTCAAGCGCAAGTCGCGATACCGACACGCCAGGCTCAAGGCAGGCCGCAACTAGCCGCTCTTTCGACGCCGGGTCGTACCGCCGGCGGCCGTTGCGCAAAATCCGCCTCACCAGCAGTTTCTGTTCATCGTCCTCAATCACTTGGTGTCCACCTCCGTTAAGTGGACACTTCATGCCAAAACACGCTCAATGGAAAAAGGTGCGGAGAAATTCGCGCTTACCCACAACCAGCTGCCGGCTTGGGGTCCTCGCCCCGACCCATTCGCAGCTGCCGAGCTCGCTGCGCTCAGCTCAAAGGAAGCCCACCACGTAGCTCGGTGGATCTGGGGGCTAGCATGAAACAGTTGACTCATTTTTATAGATGTGCATCAATTGGCGCGTCGGAGCTAGTGGAGAATGATGACCGCGGATCTACCGCTGCTTCGACAATTGTGGAGAACGTGATGAGATTTGAAACCATCCTGTACGAACCGAGTGAACCTTTCTCGCCCGCGTCGCCCGAAAGCGTGGGCATGTCGCCGCCATCCCTTAGGCACGCCGTCGAGACTGCTCGGGTCTGGGTGGACGAGGGCCGCATCGTTGGCGCGGTGATGCTGGTGATCCGCCGGAATCGAATCGTGTTGCACGAGACGGTCGGCTGGAGCGACCGAGAGCGCCAGATCCCCATGAAAACCGACACGATCTTCATGATGCGTTCAATGACGAAGCCGCTCCTCGGCACGGCCATCCTGATGTTGAAGGAGGAGGGGCGGCTGAAGCTCCAGGACAGGGTGTCCAAGTATCTCCCGGCTTTTGATAATGAGCGTTCGCGCGCCATTACGATCTACCAGCTTCTCACTCACAGCTCTGGAATCACCGGCTCGATCGTTGAGGATAACGGGTCGCGGCACGCCTCACTGCGCGAGGCGGTTGACGAGGTCGGTCAGAAAGGGCCTGAACATCCCCCGGGCACGCGGTACGAATACAGTGATCCGGGCTCGAGCACTCTTGGGGCCATTGCCGCCGAGGTCTCGGGAATGCCTGCTGAAGACTTCATCAGGACGCGAATTTTGGAGCCCATTGGAATGGGCGACTCGTTTTTAGACTTCAAGCTGCAGCCGAACGATCCACGTGCAGGACGTGTGGCCGCAAGCTATCGCAGGGAGAACGGCGAGAGTGGCCCCTGGACAAAGTCCTGGGATAACACGCACCCGGAGGAAGTCCCATTTTTCCGCGCTTCCGGCGGCCTTTTCGCGTCGGCGATCGATTACGCGAAGTTCTTGTCCTGTATGCTGCACCGTGGGCGCTTCGGCGATCGCCGCTTGCTGTTAGGGGAGACCGTCAGACTTGCGACGAGCCCGAGCCCTGTGTCCAAAGAGTACGGTTTCCAATGGGAGGTTTTCGGCGAGAACGTTTTTGGGCACGGGGGGTTTCAAGGCACCTTATCCTGGGTTGATAAGGCACATGACCTAATCGTCCTCTACTTGACCCAGTCGGAATCGACGGGAAACGCTACTCGACCGGAGTTCAAGAAGCTGGTGGAGAGCGCAATCGTGAACTAAGCGAAGCTAATCCGCCCGGAAAGCTTTGACCTTGGGAAGCGGTCCCCACGACCAAGTCCGCAACGAAACTACTCAAACAGGGAGGAACACATGAAGATTTCTCGACGCGATCTCATCAAGCTGAGCGTATCCGCCGGAGCCGCTTTGTCGGCTCCGTCTATCCTGCGCGCTCAGGTGGCTTCAGCAGACACGCGCATGGTCCGCTTGGAGATAGGTCTCCCCTCGGGCTTTGACCCTCACATTTCGACAGCCGCCGACACTGGAAACCATGCCCTGGCCATTTATGATATGCTCTTTGCGTTCGACTCCGAGCGGGTGTCGCGCCCGCAAATGATCGGAAACTGGGGCGTATCCGAGGACAGGAAGACCTATACATTCGCGCTTAGGGACGGCTTGGGCTTCCACGACGGCACCCCTGTCACAGCTGCAGACTGTGTGGCTTCAATTCGACGTTGGGGCGCGGCGTCCTCGGGTGGAAAACTACTCATGGAAAGAACTAAGGACGTTTCGAAGAAGGATGATAGAACCTTCACGATCGAGCTGACGGAACCATTTGGGCTTCTGATCGACACGCTGGCTTCGCCATCACAGTTCCTGGCTGTAATGCGGGAGAAGGACGCGAATCTTCTCCCGACAGAGCAGGTAACTGCCAATATCGGTTCGGGGCCGTTCAAGTTCAATCACGCTCTCGCCAAGCCGGGTGCAAGCTTCACGTACGACCGCAATGAACAATACGTGCCCCGCAACGAGGCGCCCAACGGATTCGCTGGGGGGAAGATCGTTAAAGTCGATCGAGCCATCTGGGGGAACATCTCCGATCCACAGACGGCTTTGGCCGCGTTGCAGGCGGGTGAGGTTGATTTTCTGCTTACTTGCCCTCCCGACTTCTATTCGACAATCGAGGGAGATCCCAACCTTCAGCTCCAGCTTGTGGTCACAGGGGGGCAATGTATGTTTGCACGAGTAAACTTCCTCCAGCCGCCATTCGACAATGTCAAGGCGCGTCAAGCGCTTTTGCACTTGGTTGATCAGGAGGCGTTCCTGAGAGTCCTGGCTCCCGATCCAAGGTACGCCCATCCCATTTCGTCGATGTTCGGCAACGGTTCGCCTTACTCAAATGACGAAAACACGGGATGGTATAAGAAGGGCGGCGACCCAGAAAAAGCCAAGCAGCTCTTCAAGGAGGCCGGTTACACCGGCGACAAGGTCGTCATTCTTGACTCTACTGACTGGGCACAGGCCGACGTTTCCGCCCAGCTACTGGCGTCAGAGCTGAAGAAAATCGGCGTTAATGCGGAGTTGGCACCGAGCGACTGGGCCGGCATTGTCGCGCGCCGAGCGAACAAGGGTCCTGTTGAGAATGGTGGCTGGAACATTCACATATCGAGTTGGCCTAATGGTGCACTCTCCGATCCAATCGGGTGCGCGCTCTTCAGCGCGAATGGCGAAAATGCTTGGTACGGCTGGCCAAAGAACAATGAATATGAGGCGCTACGCGCCAAGTGGGCCGAAGTTGAAACAATGGATGAGCGCAAGGCTCTGGCTCGCAAGATGCAACATATTTGGTTTGACTTTGTCGGAGCGGTTTTCTTGGGTCAAGCGGTCTCGCCGTCCGCGCGCCGGAAGACGCTTACCGGCGTCATAAGCACTGATGGATCGGTTCCGACGTGGAACATGCAGAAGGCCTCTGCCTGATGGTTGCCTACATCTTCCGCAGGCTGGTGTCGGCCATCGCGGTCATGGCGATGGTCGGGATCTTCGTCTTCCTTCTACTCCGGCTGGCGCCCGGCGACCCGGCGGCGATGATTGCCGGCCGGTCGGCGACGGAGGAGATGATTGCCGGAATCCGCGAGCAACTGGGGCTGAACGATCCTATGCCGGTTCAGTTCATCCGTTGGGTGCGCGACATGCTCGGCGGCGATTTCGGCACCTCGATCTTTGCCGGACGACCGGTCCTAGAGCTCATCTCGCAGCGGCTTGAACCGACCATTTCCCTGTCGATCCTGACAATGATCGTGTCGGTGACGGTCGGGGTCTCCTTCGGCATCCTTGCTGCGTGGCGATCTGGCGGTCTCGTCGATCGCATCCTGACGGCATTCGCTACACTCGGTTTTTCTGTCCCGGTGTTTGTCGTCGGCTTTTTTCTCATATACTTGTTCGCGACCACAACACATTGGCTACCGGTTCAAGGATACAACCCGATCGACCATGGCTTCGGGCCATGGCTTGTGCACCTGATCCTGCCGACCGTGACTTTGAGCATTCCCTACATTGCTTATATCGCCAGAATCGCGCGTGCGAGCATGCTCGAAGTTCTGTCGGAAGACTATATGCGAACAGCTGCAGCCAAGGGCGCCTCGTCTTATGCCATGCTTTTCCACCACGCACTGAAGAATGCGGGTGTCCCGATCCTCACCGTGATCGGCCTAAGTTTCGCAGGTCTGATTGGCGGTGTCGTCATCACGGAGACGGTGTTCAACATACCAGGTGTCGGTCGTCTGGTGGTTGATGCGATCAACAACCGCGATTATCCCATCATTCAAGGCGTGCTCATCCTGGTTTCGGGTCTGTACGTGCTTATCAATCTGGCGGTCGATCTTTCCTACACCCTCATCGATCCCCGCATAAGGTACTGATAATGACGCTCCTCTCCGCATCAGTTGAATACGTCTCGACGGGGCGCCTTCTAATATCTGACCTTCCCCGTCTGGCAAGGCGGCATCCGCTGGTCGTGATAGGCGGTGGCCTCCTCGTGCTCTTGATCTTCCTGGCGCTCGGTGCCCCGCTTTACGCGGGCGATCCATTGAACATTGATCCATTCAAGCGCCTCCAGCCGCCTTCCGCCGAAATGTGGTTCGGGAGTGACAATCTGGGCCGGGATGTCTTTGCGCGAACGGTGTTTGGCGCCCGGATCTCACTCATAGTGGGATTGACGGCGGCGGCGGGCGCGGCTTTAGGCGGGCTTCTGATCGGAGTTCTTGCCGGCTATAGCCGCGGCTTCGACAATATCGTCATGCGGGTCATGGACGGCCTGATGTCTATCCCGACCTTTCTGCTGGCCATTGCCCTTATTTCCCTGACGGGCCCCGGGATCGGTATCCTGATCGTTGCCATCACGATCCCCCAGCTGCCAAGCGTCACCCGCCTGGTTCGTTCGGTAGTTCTGGGTGTCCGGGAGCGTCCTTATGTGGAGGCCGCCGTCTGCGGCGGTGCGCGCCTGCCGAAGGTACTGTGGCGCCATATCCTGCCGAGCACCATTCCGCCACTTATGGTGCAGAGCGCCATTGTCTGCGCCGACGCAATTTTGACAGAGGCCGGGCTGAGCTTCCTCGGCGTGGGCGTTCCGCCCGAGATTCCGAGCTGGGGCAATATGATTTCAAGCTCTCGACTGTATCTCACCATCGCCCCATTCACGGTGTTCGCCCCTGGCATCTGCCTTGCCGTCATGGTCCTTGCCGTCAACCTGCTCGGGGACGGCCTGCGCGACCTGTTCGACCCCCGCGCGAAGCGGAGGCGTTGATATGCTAATGCGAGAATCAGCAGCGGAGGACGTGCTTCTCGACGTTCGAGACCTTGAGACGCACTTTTACGGCGAAGAAAGCGTCACCCGTGCCCTGGGCGGCATCAGCTTCCAGGTAAAGAAAGGCGAGACGCTTGGCGTCGTCGGCGAGTCCGGATGCGGGAAGAGCGTCACCGCTCTTTCCATCCTTCGCCTGCTGCCGAAGCTAAGCGCCAGGACGGTCGGCGGCGAGATCCGCTTTCACGGACGCGACCTGCTTGAGCTGTCCGATCGCGAGATACGAAAGGTCCGCGGCGACCAGATCGCCATGATCTTCCAGGAGCCGATGACGAGCCTGAACCCGGTCTATACGGTCGGCAACCAGATCGCCGAGGCGGTACAAATCCACACGAAAGCGTCCCGGTCGGTGGCCATGGCAAAGGCCGAGGAGATGCTCCGTCTCGTCCGCATCGCGGATCCCGAGCGTCGCGTCAACAACTATCCCCACGAAATGTCAGGCGGCATGCGCCAGCGCGCCATGATCGCCATGGCTCTTGCCTGCTCGCCCGAACTGTTGATCGCCGACGAGCCGACGACTGCGCTCGACGTCACCATCCAGGCACAGATCCTGCGGCTGATCGTCGATCTGAAAGAACGCATGGGAACGGCCGTGATGTTCATCACGCACGATCTGGGCGTTGTAGCCGAAACGTGCCAACGCGTGATCGTGATGTACGCTGGCCGTATCGTAGAACAAGCGACCGTAATTGATCTCTTCGCGCGTCCCGCGCATCCCTACACTCAGGGCCTCATGCGATCGGTGCCTGACCGGCGGCGCGGCCGACAGCGCCGCCTTCCAGAAATTCCCGGCATTGTTCCAAGTCTGCGCGAGCCCGTAGTCGGATGCAGCTTTGCTCCTCGCTGCCCGTTCGCTATCGACATTTGCCGCGACAAGCCGCCCATCCTGCGGGATATCGGGTCGAGCCACGCCGCGGCTTGCTGGCGCGCCGAAGAGGTGATGGGCGCATGAGTGGTCCTTTGCTGAAAGTCGAGAATCTCACCAAGCATTATCCGCTCGGTGCGGGAATCTTCCGGAAAAGCATTCCGGTGATCCGGGCGGTGGAGGATGTATCCTTTTCCGTCGAGGCGGGCGAGACACTCTGCATCGTCGGCGAATCCGGCTGTGGCAAGTCCACCGTCGCGCGGCTCCTGATGCGGCTCGTCGAGCCGACGGGTGGGCGCGTGCTGATCGACGGAACCGATATTGCAGGCCTCAAGAAACATGAGTTGCGCGCGTATCGCCGTCAAATGCAGATGGTGTTTCAGGATCCTTACTTGTCGCTCAATCCTCGTCTCACCGCAGGACAGATCATCACGGAACCTGTCGAGAACTATGAGCGACTCAGCCACAAGCAACACCATGCGCTTGCAGCAGACCTTCTTCACAAGGTAGGAATGTCGCCCGAAATGACGCACAGGCTGCCGTCCGAGCTATCGGGTGGTCAACGCCAGCGGCTCGGCATTGCGCGGGCACTGGCGCTGAAGCCGTCGATAATCATCGCCGACGAGGCGGTTTCTGCCCTGGATGTCTCCGTGCAGGCACAGATCCTAAATCTACTTATGGACCTTCAGCAGCAACTGGGCATCGCCTACGTCTTCATTTCGCATGACCTCGGCGTCGTGGAGCATCTCGGCCATCGCGTCGCGGTCATGTATCTCGGGCGGATCGTGGAACTCGCCACATGCGAGGCCCTCTTCGCCAACCCGGTTCATCCATATACGGAAGCCCTTATCGCCGCTGCACCTGTGCCGGATCCCACACATGTTCGGCTAGAGGCGCCTGTCGAGGGTGAGGTGCCGAGCCCGATCAATCCGCCGAGTGGCTGTGCGTTCCATCCGCGCTGCCCGCTTGCGGTCGAGCGTTGTCGCATCGAAGTGCCAGCCCTGATGCCGATGGCCGACGGGCGGGTAGTGGCCTGTCATGTACGGGCTCCAGCTGCGGGTGCCAGGAAGCAGTCGAATGTAGTTGCTGACGATATAAAGAGGCCGGACATAAAAAGGGCGCTATCGTTCGTGATCGAGCCATGATAGTTCAGCTTGGCTCCGTCACCCGGATCCCGTGGAGTTTGTCGCTGACGTATTTCTCCAAATCGCAGTTCCTTTTTGCTTCAGTAACTTGGCCGCGGGCGGCCTGCTGACAGCACGCCAACAGGTGCCGGATACCGGTCGGTGGGCATTAACACACATGCTCAGATCGCGCGCCGATAGGTCCAAAGCTGAGCCGGCGGGATGTTGCGGACGATGAAGTCGTTGTGTGAAACCACATAGCGGTCGGGCATCTTGATCACCGGTGACAGCGGCCCATACGTAATCTGGATGATCGGCCGGCCGGGAGGAATGCGGGCAAGCAGATCCTCAAGCAGGACAACGCGTTTTCCCATCGGAAAGCTCAGCATCGGCACGGTGCTGACAACACAGTCGAACTGTTCGCCTCGGCGATCGCCCAGCACCTGATCGAGTTGAAATGCATCGCCCAATCGGAAATCCACACCTGGAAGGCGCTGCGTCAGGCCGTCAAAGAAATTCCTGGAATACTCGACCGAGACCAGTTGGCGCGGCGCGACGCCGCGCGCCAGGATCGCCTTGGTGATCACGCCTGTACCGGCGCCGAGTTCCAGCACCGGCAATCCGGACCATGGCTTGACCACACTCGCCATTCGTCGCGCGGTATGGATCGATGTCGGAATGACGGCGCCGACACCCTTCTTGTCCGTAAGCGATGCGCCGAGGCACCTCGCAAGAGGCCGATGAACATGGAGGTTTCGGGCCATGACATTGGAACATGCAAGGGGCGATGTGGTCGCCGAGTTAAGGGGTGCCGCGGCGGCGGCCGAAGATCTAGAGCACATCCGGGGATCGATGAATCGATTGTGATGTGACGAGGGCGTTGGCGGTGTGATTCAACATCCACTTTCATGAGGTGGATGATGGGAAGAGCATTGAGCGAAGATCTTCGGTCTCGGGTTCTGCAGGCCTCGGACGCCGGCATGTCGGCCCGGCGGGCTGCGGCGCGGTTCGGGGTTGGTATATCGAGTGCGATCCGTTGGATCGCTCGGGCAAAGATCGGCGAACTGGGGCCGAGGCGACAAGGCCGCCGACGCGGGTCCAGCCTCGATACGCATGAAGCCTTCCTCGTCGGGCTGATCGATGAACGCAAGGACATCACGCTTAATGAGATGGTGGAACGGCTGGCGGTCGAACGATCGGCTCGGATCAGTCGCAGTGCCTTAAGCGCCTGGCTTGGCCAGCACGGCTGGACGTTCAAAAAAGTCCGCACATGCACTGGAGCAGGATCGTCCCGACATCCTGAAGCGTCGTCGCGCGTGGTTCGACGGCCAACTCGATCTCGATCCGGCAAAGCTGGTGTTCATCGATGAAACTGGATTATCGACCAAGATGGCCCGGCTGCGGGGCCGTGCGCCATGCGGTGAGCGCTGCCGGGCAGGCGTGCCGCACGGCCATTGGAAAACCACCACTTTCACCGGCGCACTGCGGCTGACGGGCATGACCGCCCCATTCGTCTACGACGGCGCCATGAACGGCAACGTGTTCCTGGCCTATGTCGAGCAGGTGCTGGTCCCGACCCTGTCGGAGGGCGACATCGTCGTGATGGACAACCTGCCCGCCCACAAGGCGGCCGGCGTTCGGGACGCGATCGAGACCGCCGGCGCAAGGCTCATGTTCCTGCCGCCCTATAGCCCCGACTTTAATCCCATCGAGAATGCCTTCTCAAAACTCAAGGCACTCCTACGCGCCAAGGCCGAGAGAACCATCACCGCTCTGTGGGATGCGGTCGGCTCACTCCTTGATCAGTTCACGCCAGCCGAATGCGCCAACTACTTCCAGGCCGCCGGATATGACCCAAATTAAACAGGACGTGCTCTAGATGAAGATCAAGTCCTGTACTACCCAGGCGAAAGGCGCATCACGCAGGCGTTCCAGGTCCGCTCCGACGGGCGATTCACCGGGAACAGAAGAGCAGATCCGACAATTGCTCATTTCGCTTTGAATAGACCGACGCTCGTCGAGGAACGGAGGCTATTCCTGATACAAATGATCAAGGAAATGCTCGACCGTCCGTCGAGTGACCAGTCCTATCCGTCGCTCCAATCGTCCGCGCCATATCCGAGTGCTGCATATCTCTTCGCTCTGCGCATTGGCCGCGAAATCCGGCGTCAGACGAAGCGAAAACTGAACCTTGCGCCAACCGCAATCGGTTCCGCCATTGCCCGCCTGTGGCGCGACGGCGATGCCTATACCTTCATTCATGACGCGATTGAAGAAGTGCGACGACTGGACGAGAACCGGGGTCTCCCGCAGTCGGTAGCGCCGATCGAGGAAACGCTCCCAAAACCTGACGTGGATCTCGCTCATCCTCGCATCAAACGCGTTCGGATCGAGAACTTCAAGTCATTGGAGTCCATCGAGTTCAATATGAAAGCGCAGATGCCTGAAGTCGCTGTTGCTATGTCCGTGCCCAATGAGTTCAGCGACGTGCCGGACGCTCCATGCCTTTTAATTCTAGGCGAAAATGCGACTGGGAAGAGCAGCATCCTAGAGGCGATTGCATTGACTTGCATTCCTACCGACTTGCGCAACCAACTTCAAGAAAGCCCATCGGATCTTTTGATGGATCCCGAATACATGGGAAGCGCCGGCCACAAGCCAATAAATCGTGGATCGATTGAGGTCGAATTCTACAACGATGCTCCTACCTTGAAGTTGGTGCTCGATCGCACCAACGGCATCTTCGGCGACGACACCGACGCTCATCATCCCCTGGTCTTCGCCTATGGCGCCCATAGGCTCTTTGACAGGGAACAACGCGATGATGTCGTCCGCCACATCGACACACTTTTCAGACGCGATCAGGTAATCTCAAATCCGGAGCCCTGGCTGATCGAACTATCCAGAAATTCTCCGGAGTCGCTCAACGAAGTCGTGAGCGCTCTGCGGCATATCATTCAGATCGACGGTCATTTTCGAAACATTGAAGTGGGGCATGACCAAGACGGCAAGGAATATTGTGCAATCAACATTGAACGCAAGAATCCCCCAGGAATGCTGAGGCAGCGCCTGGGCGTGGTGTCATCGGGCTACCGAGCGGTTCTTGCCGTGGTCTGTGACATCTTCTCTCGACTGTTTGAGCTGTCGAAGAATGACCACCGCGCTGCACGCCACGCTCGCGCCATCATCTTGATTGATGAGATCGAAGCCCACCTACATCCGCGTTGGAAGATGCAGATTGTCTCCGGTTTACGCCGCGCACTTCCTCGCTCGACATTTATCCTAACCAGCCACGATCCCCTATGTCTCAGAGGTATGTTCGCGGGAGAAGTCATGATGTTGAACCGTTTCCGGAATCGAGACGGGGCGGTCGAGAGCAGCATGAACGAAATCGTTGAGCAAATTAGCGACTTCCCAAACATCGAAAATCTGACCATCGACCAACTTCTGACCTCAGACATCTTTCAGTTATTCACCACTGATGATCGGCGGATCGAAACGGCATTCGCCGAAGTACCCGCGATTCTCAAAAAAGAAGAGGAATTTCTCCGGACAAGGGAGGAGCGTTGGCGGCTGTCCGAACGTGAGCAAACCATACTGCGCTCGTTTCGAAATGAAATCAGCAATGGTTTGCCTTATGGAAAGACCGAAGTCAGCAGGCTCGTGCAGGAAGCGGTGGCCGAATATGTTGCCAGTCGCAGAGAACGCGACAAGAGCAGCAACGACGACAAGCGTCAGCGTGCCAAGGACGCCGTTAAGTCTTACCTGGGGGATCTGCTCGGATGAGGCGCGTCGACCGGTCGCAAAGTACAGAGCCTTCCATCCTGCACAAGCCTGACAAGCAGGGTAAGACGGAACTTGATCGCGTTCTCGACCATATGGCCGGACCGGACGCGGCAAAGGCGTTTGAGTTTGCACGCTACAAGGAGAACGCCGTCAAGGTCGAACTTGAGCGGCTCTTCCACGGAAAGTGTGCGTACTGCGAGAGCTTTTTTGCAAGCACACAGCCCGTCGATGTCGAGCACTATCGTCCCAAGGGCGAGGTCGAAGGCGTTGCGGGTCATCTTGGTTATTACTGGCTGGCGATGGACTGGAACAACCTTTTGCCCAGTTGCATCGACTGCAATCGTCGACGCGAACAAAAGACGCCGGACATTGCCATCGGGAGCATCGTCAAGTTGCTATCGAGCGGCGAATTCGACCGAACGAGAAAAATGTCACTGGGTAAGTCTTCGGCATTTCCTTTGGCAACAGAGAGGGGACGGGCTCGAAGTCCCGGAGATGCGCTGCTTGCGGAACATCGGCTCCTACTGGACCCAACACGAGACGATCCACGGGAGCATCTCACCTTCCACATTGATCGGGACCATCTCATCGGCCTGGTGTTCCCGAAGTTGACGGGGCAGGCACTGCAGGCTCCTGGTCAGGCGCAGAATGGCGCTCCCGCTGATCTCGTCGCCTTGGCTGCCCAAGCGGGCGTAAGCGCGGTGGGCTTGGTGTCCATCCAAGTGTACGGGCTTAACCGCTTGAGCCTCGTCCAGGCTCGAACGAAAGTGCTACGCGACATCGAGTTTATTTTGGAACTCGGTATCGGCCTAGCCGAAGTCATTGAGGAGATCGATGGTGAAACCGCAGGCAAGAACGCCCAAATTGCCGGAAGTTCCGCAGCTCAGGCACAGCAGCTTGGCAAAGACATCGCATTCAATGCGAAAATCAAGCGAGGCATCGAAGGGTTTCGACGAGACACGCTCGCACAGCTTAGACGCATGGCCGACCCGCAGGAACCCTATTCCGAGCTGGTCAGGGCATGGATTTCGAAGTATCTAAGCTGAGCCAGCACCGCAAGGGGGTGCTGGTCGGACATAATTTAGACCCCAAGCCCTCTCCGTCACGAGGCCATACTGCGAGCGACGCTAGGCAACCGAAGCCGAGCGCCAAGTGGATCGTGGTGGGACGCCAACCAAATCTCGTATAGCGCGCCTGAAAACTTTCGGCGAACTCATCGATCTTCATATCGACGACATGTGCGACGTAAGGAAGCCCCGCCGCTCCAAGGCCGCGTGGGCGACGCCACAGCCGAACTCACAGCGACCGGCCGCTGCGAAACGCCCCTCGATGAATTCAGCGCCCATCGGTTCTCCGCGCAACTCGACGGAGCGGCGACAGCGCCGCTATTTGCGATTGACAGGGAGTTCTCCACAGAGGACAATTGCTTGCTAATATACCTTTGAGGCGAGATATGAAGACGGCGATAACATTGCCTTTGTTTCGCTGCGTAGGCTTATTCGCTTCACTCGCGGACAAGGAACTGCAAGCTGTTGTCGACAAGTGTTTGGTTTGCCAGTACGCGAAAGGCAGACAGATCCTTTCGGCTCTAGAAGATACAAGCGATGTGTTTTTTATTCTCGAGGGTCGAGTTCACGTGAAGAACTACTCTCGGGAAGGGCGCGAGCTCATATATTCCGAGATCGAGACCGGAGACCTGTTTGGAGAGCTTTCGGCGATCGATGGATTGCCGCGAGCCGCCGACGTATTTGCGATCGAAGACACCACGGTCGCGAGAATGAAATCTACCGACCTGCTGGCGTTGGTCGCTTCCAATTTCGACTTTACAATTCAGCTGCTGCGTCTGCTGACGGCAAAATCCAGGGCGCTTTCGGAACGGCTTCTTCAAGTAATCGCCCTCAACGCGCATGACCGCATGCATTTCGAATTGGCCCGCCTGGCCAAGAACGGCCGGCGTGAGGGCACAGCGGTGACAATTCGCCCGGCTCCAACGCACTATGAAATTGCGGCGCGGGTCGGCTCCCATCGCGAGGCGGTGACGAAGGAACTGAACCGGTTGGAGTCGCTGGGATATGTGCAGCTCCGTCGCGGCCAGATCGTCATTTTGGATGAAGGTCGGTTCCGCACCGACTTCGCCATGGCCGCCATAGCCTGATTTACGACATCGTCTGACGTTGTAGCCTGGTTGCGACCGACAGCGGTACCTTGAACGGCTTGTCTAAGGGGTGGGAGACGATGGCGACTGCGATGCCGACCAGGCGACTTGCCGTCCTGCTCTATGGGGACGCGGTCGGCTATTGCTCGGAGACAGGCGCCGACGAACTGGCCACGCACGAGGCGCTGACGGAAAGCTTCGAGGTTTTCCGCAAAACCTTCGAACGCCATGGCGGAACGATCATTTACCATCCAGGCGATGCCGTGCTTGCCGAGTTCTCGACCGTGACAGGAGCGGTCTCGGCTGGTGAAGAGGCCCAGCATGCTCTTGCAACGGCGCGCGCCTCGGGCAAGCGCGTCCTCGACTTCAGGATCGGCATCAATCTCGGCGACATCATCGTCGATCGCAACAACGTCTATGGCGACGGCGTGAACATCGCCGAACGAATTCAGCGTGTGGCGGAGCCGGGCGGTGTTTGCATTTCCGAAGCGGTCTATTCCGCGCTCGGCGGCTCGGCAAGCCACCGCTTCGCTCTGCTGGGCGAGCGAGCGCTGAAGAACGTCAGCAGGCCGGTGAGAATATATCACCTTTCGACGGACAGGATCGCTCATGGACCATCGCCCGGTCTCGACATCGCGACCTTCGTCGCAGTCGCGACCTTCAAGATGACAAGCGCCTCCGACATCCCACTCATGGATGTCGAGGAGGCGCGCCGGGCAACCAACGCCTTCGAACAGCTGCTGCGCGGAATCGTCGGCAAGAAGGGAGGCACGATCGTCTCGCGGGCGGCCGATAGGTACATCGCCGGTTTTGGCATTGAGGCTACTCAAGAGAGTGCCATCTTCACCTGCCTTGGCGCCGCACTGACCTTTGCGCAGGCAGCCGACGAGGTCACCCGCGAACTGGGCAAGACTTTCACCTGGCGCGTCGGCGTGGACTGCGGTCTGGCGCTTGTCGAGACCCAAACTTCATCGGGTGAATGCGACATACATGGGCCGGTGGTCGCCAATTCGCTGTGGCTTGCCGAGCAATCGAGTACTCCGGGCGTCTACATGACGTCGGAGATCTTCCAGGCGGTCGGCGACAGGTTTGACGCGGTCAGCGTCGAAAGCGCAACGCGCAATGCCGCGCCCGGGCAGATATGGAAGGCCGTCAACGGTCGGGCCAAGCCGCTAGCCAGGCAAACCGCCTTCGTCGGCCGCCAAGTCGAGTTGATGCAGTTGCGGAGCCTGTTGACGGCCGTCTTTTCGGCCCGGCGGGGCTGCGTGGTCACCATCGTCGGCGAGGCCGGTATCGGCAAGACTCGACTTGCCGAGGAGGCCACCGAATGCGAGGCCGCGAACTGCCGCTGCTTGCGCATCGAGCCCCATGAATTTAGCGTGGCATCATCGTCTTCGTCGGTCGCCGGATTGCTTCTTGCCGACCTGCTCAGGACGGAAGGGCTGGCAACGGCCGACATGGATCTTCTGCTTGCCGAGATGAAGAGCCGGGGGTGGCTGCAAGAGCGGCAGTTCCCGTTTGTGTACGATTTGCTGAACCTGCCTATTCCGATATCCCTGCTCGGCCAGTATTCGCTGCTTGACGACCAGGCCCGCAAGCTGGGCAAACAGGCTGTGGTGGTCGACATCGTCTGCAAAGCGTCCCGGCTCACGCCGCTGGTCGTTATCATCAACAATGCCGAGATTGCCGACCATTCCGAGCTGTCGTTCCTGCGGGATATCGCCAAGCTCGTCGCAAACCTGCCGATCGCCGTCCTGATGACATCTCGCGTAGCCAACGTACTTGAGGCAAGCGGCAGAAATGGCGCCACTGCCGACCAGACCGGAATGCTGCTGTCTCTCGGCTCGCTTCCGGATGACGACTGCCGGCAGATCGCGGCGCAGTTCTCCTCGATTGCCGCGCACTTGGTCGACGACTGCATTTCGCGATCAGGGGGCAATCCACTGTTCCTCGTGCAGTTGCTGCGCCACATCGATGCTTCGGCCGATAGCGCCATTCCAGCGACGATCATGGATGCGATCAAGACCAGGCTTGCGCACTTGCCGCGTTCGGATGGGCTGGCGCTTCGCGCCCTGGCGGTTGCCGGGGCACGCGCATCGACGGAGATGCTTCGCTTCCTGCTGATGGATTCGAGCTACGACCCACGCACGCTGGCGCAGGGCGGCCTGATCGAGCTGATAGACGAGACCTGGGTGTTCAACCACCCTCTTATTCGTGACGTCACATACGCCTCGACAACGGCGTCCCAGCGCCGCAAGCTGCATCAAAGCGCGGCGGAATGGTTCGCCGGGACGAATGCCGTGTTGCGCGCGGAGCACCTCGAGAAGGCCGCCGACCAGCAGACCGCCGAGGCCTTCCGTCAGGCTGCGACGGAGCAGCTGCAGAGCCTTCGGTACGCGGAAGCCCTTGCGCTTGCCGAACGCGGTCTGCGATGGGCACGCACTGACCCGCAACGTCGCGATCTGCTGCTGCTCAAGGCGCAGGTTTTGCTTGCGATGGGGTTGACCGGAAGCGCGATCACGGTGGCTGGCGAAGTGGTGCAGTTGCCATCCGCTTCGAATGACCTGGCGACGATACAGGCCTGGCTGGTCCTGGCTAAATGCCATGCCTCTGTCGATCGATATGCCGACGCATTGAGATTCCTCGATCTGGCTGAAAACGCCGCACTTGAGCGCGGCTGCACCAAGGAGTTGGCGCAGGCTCATTACTTGCGCGGCAGCGTGTTCTTCCCGCAAGGCCGCGTCGACGACTGCTACCGCCAGCACGACGCGGCGCGATTGACGGCGCGAAAGGCCGACTGCGCCGAAACCGAGGTGCTGGCGCTGAGCGGGCTTGGCGATGCGGAATACGCGCGCGGGCGCATGCGTAGCGCCCATGCATTGTTTCGCCAATGCGTTCAGATGTCGGACGAAAGAGGCTGGCGGCGCACAGCGGTGGAAAACCATCACATGGTGGCCACCGCCGCGCATTATTTCATTCCGCTTCGGGAAGCCTTGTCACAGGGACTGGCCGCGCTCGAGCGCGCCAGGCAGATTGCCCATCGCCGCGCCGAACTGTGCTGCCTGTCCTTTCTCAGCGTGATCTCGTTCGATTTGGGGCTTCTCGACGAGGCGGACGCGTACGCTACGCAGGCACAGTCTCTGGCGCGCGAACTCGGTGCACGACGCTTCGAGCCGTTGAACCTCACCTTTCTGGCAAAGGTCCTGCGGCTTCGCGGCCAGCATGCGCAGGCCCGCGAGGTGCTGGACGAGGCTCTGAGGGCCAGCGAGGACGTGGGCATGTCGTACAACGGCGCGCGGGTACTGGGGGAGATCGCGCTGTGCGAACCGGATGCGAGGAAACGCAAGGCTGTGCTCAAGCAAGGAGAGGCGCTGCTCGCGGCGGGGTGCATCGGCTCCAACCACCTGTGGTTCTATCGCGACGCGATCGATGCAAGCCTTGCCCACGGCGACCTCGACGATGCCACGCGGCTCGCCGACGCACTGGCCCGATACACCCAGCACGAACCGATGGCATGGGCGGATGTGGTGGTGCGCAGGTGCCGGATCTTGACGGACTCACGCAACGGCTCGCCCGACGACCAGATCGCGCGATCGGCCGCGGAACTATCCGGGATAGCGGAGCGGCTCCACTATGGGACGTTCACGGCTGATGTGCCAGGCCTCAAACTGATGGTGATGGCCTGAGACGTCCGCCGGAACATGCTGCATCGCGCTCGCCGCTTCCTCTGCTCAAACACGCGATTGCACGGGCGCCAGACCGCTACTCGATCTCGTCTTTGACGCTGGCGGCGAGGGCCTCGGGCACAGCATGCTCCGCGACCTCTATCGTTTCCGGCCCTTTCGCCGTTTCGCGCGTTATGCGGTAGCGAAACTCATCTGCGACGGCGGACGTGCCGCCTTTGTCCTTGTTGGCGAAGAGAGCCTCGACAGCCGCTTGATCCGCTTTTGTAAGATCTTTGGCCGCTAAGCTCCCCCGGCTCTTCAATCTGGAGTTGGGCAGGCCGAAGCCGGCAAGTCCGCCCACCTTCTCTATCTTCAGATCGCTCATCACAACTCCAATCGGCACCGGCAGTCGCTACAATCCGACTTGCCTCCATCCTTGATCGACCGCATTGGCCACCGCTGCGTTTCCTGGGAACAGTTGGCCTGCGACCTGACGGGTCCGGTCAGCGAATTTCTGCATTGTCATGTTCGGAGAAGCGCCAAACCCGGTCATTGCAGCGTACCAAATCTGGCCCGCGCTGTCCCAGCTGTTGCCCCCAATCGCCATTGCCGCGTTGTAGAATGCGAAATTCGGTATGCCGCTGCTCGTGTGAGGGTCTATTCCCGGCCGGTAGTTCGCGTAATGAAAGACTTGGGGAGCGATGCAATGCGCATTGCCGGGGCTTGCCATATCTCTCAGGCAGGTCAGCCCATTGGCGGCAGCCTGCGGTCCGACAATGTCCTTGCCGATCAGCCAGTCGGCGGTCGCGACCGTTTGCCCAGCCATCCATTGACGGAACATCGCGCCAAAAACATCCGACATGCTCTCATTCAGGCCGCCCGGTTCGTTGCTGTAGACCAATTGAAGGCTGTGCTGTATGACACCGTGCGTAAGTTCGTGGCAAATGACGTCGTTGCTCCTGGTGAAGTCGACGAAAATCGCGCCGTCTCCGTCACCGTACAACATCTGAGACCCATTCCAATTGGCATTGTTGTATCCGATACCGAAGTGGACCGAGGACAATATCGTCATCCCGGAACTGTCGATAGAATTTCGATTGAATACTTGCTGATAGAATTTCGAAACGTTCGTAGTCGTTTCGAATGCCTGCTTGATACTCGCATCGGCAGATGTGTCAGGATTAGTTACCGGCAGGCCTGGCAGCGTCTTTGAGCCGTTGCAATCATATATGGTGATGGTTGGCGCGGCGGCCAGTGCCACGATTCCGGGCGAAACCGCCTCGGAAGCCCTTGTCAGCTTGCGGGCCTGCTCGCGAAGCTTGCGCAGTTGGGTATCGACCTGCGCTGCGTCGGCGAGCCCGCGCCTGACCTGTGACGAGTAAGTCTGGTCTTTTGACAGACGCAACAATACCTGGAGTGGGACTATACTGCAGTACATGCACATGACGATTCCCCCGAGTAAGATTTGCTATGCATTCATTCCTGTGGTCGTCCAATTGTCGAACAAGTCGACATCGGCTATGGGCCATTTGCCGTCACACGGCATGTCTCCATCCCGCAAATGCTGCAGAATTCCGGGAGCGTTCGCCTTGACGTCCTCGTAGACGTCCAAGCGCCAGCCGGTTACCGCGGCCATCACGTTGATATCCTTCGGACGGAACAGCGGCTTGATATCCGCCGCGAAGCTGGGGGCGCCGGCCGCCTCGACGGGCTGGCTCGGCGCCGCCAGCGCGGCCGATCCGCTCGCCAGGCTGTGCATCTTCGATGCCTTGTCGAACAGTGCGGTCTTGACGTTCGAGACGGCATGCACGCGGACGCCGCGCAGCGGCAATCCAGGCCCCCAGTAGTTCGCCAGGTCGGTATCCTGAAGCAGGATCTCGGCGCGAATGGGAGTGAGCACGGGCAGGACCACGCTGCCGGCGGGCGGCCTGCGTGCGATGAAATCGAAATCCAGAATGCCGTCCGCAGGTGGTACGATATGGACGTACTGCGCCAGTTCCGGATTGCTCCAGCCACTGCTGACGACGCGCCCGCTGCTGGTGACGAGCAGCGACGGCGGCTTGCCCTTGAGCAGCGTCGTGGCGACGTCATCGACCGAATAGATTTTGCCTGCGCTCATAAAATGCCCTTTCAGTTTGTGGACGAAGTCTTCTTGTGGACGATCATGCTGGATGAATCGTCGTTGATCGTGATGCGTACGATGAATGGCCCCGGAACCAGTTTTCGGCCGCTGTCGTCGGTGAAATCCCACACGATCGAACGCTGTCCTGGAGCCGGATCGACCTCGTCGGCAAAGCGCCGCACCTGGCGTCCGAACCGTTCCCATATCCGGACCTGAAGGAGCCGCGCTCCGGCAGGGATTTCGGCGGGCAACGCGACGCTCTCTTCGCCCACCGCTTCAGGACTGCGCGCGTACGCCGCAAGGGCGGCGACCGCGACCGGCTCGTCCGTGAGCTTGTAGACCGTATCACCGGAGGCATAGGCGACCGTCGGTGGATTGCCGATGAAGCGAAAACGATTGAGCCGGAAGCCGATTTCGTTGGCTTCGCTCCAGTTGGCGCCGCCGTCAACGGTTGCGCTGGAGAAGCCGCCGGTGAAGTCGGCGTCGCCCCAGCCCCCGACCCAGCCTTGCCGTTCGTCGAGAAAGCCTATTCCTTCAAGGTTGGAGTTCCTTTGGCGGTCGTTCAGTCGCAGCCTCCGCCAGGATTGCCCGCTGTCGTCGCTGCGTAGAATTGCTCCGTCATGGAAGTTCTCGCAGGATACGAAAAGCACGCGCTCGTTGAGTTTCTGGAATTTCCAGCCCCATTCGCCGCGCGGGAACTCCCCGGATGCGGCGTTGCCGCGTACCTGGTTGACCCAGGTCTCACCACCGTCCCTGGTGAAGAATATCCCGGGCACCACGTCGGCCCTCTGCGTCGGGCGTGCGGGGTGGCCGACGTCATTGACCCCACCCACCACCCACCCTGTGTCGGGTGAATCGAAACAGATGTCGACCAGAAGCGCCGCATCCGGAACTTGCATGGTGTCCCACGTTGCACCTCCGTCACGGGTGCGCAGGATCCCGGCCTGCTCGTTGGGGTAGTTGGTGCCCGAAGCATAGAGCGTCGTCGGACCGGGCGCTGAGAGGCCGCAAATGCGTCCGGGCGCGCCCGCGGGAAGATTTTCCACATGCACCCAGTCGGCACCGCCGTTGCGGGTGACATAGAGGCGGTGGGGGCCGTGCAGGGTCCCGACCCATCCGGTGTCGGCGTCGGCGAACGCAATGCAACGCAGATAACTGCCTGCCAGATGCGCCTGGCGGATCCAGCTGGCGCCGCCATCACTCGTCTTCATGATGTAGCCGTCGGCATTGACCGCCCATCCGACGGCCGCATCGACGAACCAGATGTCGTCGGTGCGGCGAGCAACCGGAAGGCTGGTCGGCCTCCATGTTTTCATGGCGGTCATGGCTGGATCCAGCGTCTTAGCTGGGGATAGAACTGCACCCACACATTGTCGTGGCCGGCATGCAGCTTGTGGCAGGAGTAGCAAGCGGCGTCCGGAAATGCCGAGGTCGCCGGCGCAGGCTGGCCGGCGGCATTGACTGAGAAGGAGTAATACGCCCACACCTCTTTCGAATCGGGGCGGGTCGGGCGGTGCGAATCCTTGACAGCCGCCTCCACCCTCACCCGGTTGCCATTGTAGGTGCCGCCGTTGAGCACGCCGCCGCTGTCCTTGTCCTCGGCGGCGTAGTTTTCCATGATCAGGATCGTCGGATCGGGAAACACGCCGGTCTTGACGAATGCCGCATAGGCCGTCGGGTCGATATAGATATTGTGAAAGACCTGGCTGTCGGCACGTGTGGCTTCGAGCGCTGTCATGGCCGCGGCGCCGCTCTTATACGCGAGGCCCAGATTCGAGCCGACGAAGACCCAGTTCTCATAGCTCGGCGGCAGAACGAGGTTGCCGCTGGCGTCGTAGGTTGGGGCGGTCTGGGCAGTGGCCGATCCGGCCATGCCGATCAGCAGCGAGGCGATGCCAATCTGGATTGCGAGAGCGCGCGCGACCATGTCCATCTCCTTCATGTGCCCGCGCCGGGACGGGGCAGCCGCGTCTCGCCGTTCGCGTTGATGACGACAACCTCCTGCAGCGCGGGTGAGGCATTGATCATGGCAAGCAGCGGGCGGTCGGACGCGGGTCCCGCTGGATTGGCTGGCGCCTCGATGAACATCGTCAGGGTCTGCACCGCTGGCGAAAATGCAACGAGATGCAGCCATGCTTTCGAATCCGGGGAAGGCACGGAGACTGTTGCGGTGAGGCGCCATTTTCCGAAGCCGGCCGCTAGATTGTAACCGGTTCCTTGCCCGATAGTCAGACGCGGCGGCTGTCCGCCGAACTCGGTCTCTCCGGCCACGATCCAACGGTCGAAGAGATCAACCCACTCCCGCGGCCAAGGACCGCCCTCGGGCCTGGGTGGCATCGGGTCGTCGGACCGCAGCCGATCGAGAATGGCATGCCGAGAGGCCCAGACGGCATTCACGTCCGAAAAGTCAAATCGAGATCGCATATGATCCCAGTCCTGAAGGTTGAACATGGGACGAATGTGCAGTTCCCAGCGTGGCGTCGACATCTCACCTCCCCTATTCGATCGACAGGCCCACACCGCCGAATTCGAGGATGCCGCGTATCGCCTCCGAATCCGTAGTCAGGCCGTGCATTCCGGAATCACTGTTCGGATCGACGTAGGTCCGGACATCCAGCACCCAGGTCTCGCCGCCATGTTCGGCAACCAGTGCGTTGAGGTAGGGCGCAAGATTGACGCGGAAGGTCTGGGTCAATCCACTGCTTGTGGTGTCGTGGCCGTGGTGCCTCTGCCAGATCGTTCCGACATAGACGATGCGGCGTTCGCGGGATGCGCGGTCCTTGGGATCGAAGGAAGCTGCCTCGCTTTGCGGGTAGAAGAATGCGTTGACCTGAAACGTGACGGGAGAAACGATGCGGACGTTCTGGACCGTCACTCTCGCTGCTTCCACCTTCTTGGATGGGATTGTGACAAGGCTCGTGTGGCGTCCGACAGGATCCTCGGTCGCACTCAGCGCCATATCAACGCTCGCAAGCGGCTCGGGCATGCCCCCCGGTGATGCGATCGTCGTCACAGGCGGCGGCGGGCTGAATTCGTAGGAAACTTTCAACTGCGCTTCGGAATCGACGAGCTTGTCGACGGTCCAGTTCAGCCCGCAGAGTTTGCAGGTCGGACAGGTGTCGACCACGTGGTTGGCGCGCTGCTGCCAATTCCACCAGAGCAGGTCGATAAAAGCGTGATAGGACCAGTAGATCGGGTCTTCCGCAGCTGTCCTTGGATTGCCCATCAGGCCGCCGATGTAGCTGCCATGCATGGTGTTGTGCGGCGGATTCTCGAGTGCTCCGTAGCCGCCGTCTGCGCGGTCTTTGCACTCCACCGCCTGGTTCAGGCTGAAGCTGCCGAAATTGTCCTCCGTTGGCGAAGACCAGGATTTCACCGAGAGAACGTCCGCGTCGAGTTCAGGCCATGGAAAGGAGAGACGATCACAGCTTGGGTCCGGAGCGCCCTTGCAGATCGGTCTGTTCCAACGATCCTTGCGCGTCAGAAGCGCCTCAGTTTCGAACGCCTTGGGAAAGCGCGTTCCGCTCGGAAGCTCCGACCAGTTCCAGTAGGGGATCGTAACCTCGGACGTGCGCGGCGGATCCGATGCCCTGAGCTCGTTTTCGAAATCATACAGGTGCGCGCGGTGCCAGGGCAGGAAGGTGTCTGTGGCATGCTCGCAGGGACCAACGTCGAGGTCGTTGTGAAGTGCCGCGTAGTAGGCATAGCTCCCGACCGTCGAAGGGTCACGCCGCATGACGATGTCCAGCGCGTGCAGGTAGTTGGACAACTCCTCCGGCTTCAGCGCATCTATGTTCTTGCGGATGCGCAATTCGGGATTGTCGGCAAGCGCCCCGCCAACGCTCATGATCGCGGCAAGAATGGAAAAGATGACCAAGGCGGCTAATTTCTTTCGCATCTCTACATCCTCCAATTGCGGTCAGTCCTGCCGCACCGCGATCCACTGGGCGACGACCCCTGCCGGAGCCGTGCCATTCGAATGCGCCACGGTGCGCACGATGGTTCCGACAATAGCGGCGCGCTGATTGACGCCGTTCGGCCATTGCGGGACGAGAAATCCGCGATAATCGTAGACCCAGTTTTCACCGCCGATCGGACCGGAGCCTGTGAAGCGGATCGTTTCGGGGTTGCCGGCTGTGATCGTGCCGTCGAGGTTGAGCGACCAGCCCGTTCCGCCGATCGTGCCGCCGACAGTGCCTGGCTTGGGCTCCTCGATCGCCAACTTGGCGCGCCCGAACTCCAGGCTCTGGAACGGCGTATTCAAGTCGGGATCACTGACGAAGCTGCGATAGGTCCAGGTTCCAACAAAGGAGCTGCTCATCGTATTTCCTCTCGGTTGCGCGAGGCCTTCAGAGACGATGCCAAAGCGCGTCGCTAGTGGTGGCTGGCGGCGATTCCGCCGTGCCCGTCGGGCAGCGCGATGCGCACGTTCTGCATCATGCCTTGGTCCTCATGGTCGAGGATGTGGCAGTGGAGGACGAAGTCGCCGATATAGCGCTGGTAGCGGGTTCGAAGCACGAATGTCAGGTCCGCGCCTGAAATATAGAGCGTGTCTTTCCACACACCCTTCAGCCGCGCATAGGGCGACGAGTTGCCAGGCTCGAAACCGCTGACGTCCTTGTCTCCGTCAAGGATCTCGACAATCTGGAACGGATTCACATGTATGTGAAATGGATGCCCGGCGAACAGGGACTTCACCCGCCATTCCTCGACTCCACCCAGCGGCAGCAGTCGATCGACGCGCATTGGGTCATATGGCCGAAGGTCGACCCCACCCCCGCTTCCGTCCAGGGAGCCGATCTCGAAGATGGGTGGCGCGACGGACGTATCTATCTTGAACGCAACACTCTGCTTGCCCGTGAGTTCTTCTGGCGCGATTGTTTTGTGTGGCTCAAAGGCCGAAAGCAGCAGCCCCTGCTCGAGATCGTCGATGACCTTCTGGCTGACGTCGCCCGGCATGAAGCGCGCCGCGGCGGCTTTCAGCTCCTGCTTGAGATAGGCTTCCGTATCGACCCCGCCGGTGCCGGAGCCTTCCCCGACTTCGACGAAGCCGAGCAGTTGACGCGACTTTGCCTGCTGGCTCGCCGTGCCGTCGCCGGGGAGGTCGCCGTCGACGATGCAGTAGATGCCAGGCGTCGGGAAAACGACCAGCAGATCCTCGCGGTATCCGGGGTGTAGCGTGGCCGTCTGCTGCCCGACAAGCCGGTCGCGCGTATGCCCGTCTTCGGCGAGCGCATGCTGGACGATGTTGGTGCCATCGCAAACCTGATCGACGAAGGCCGCCCGCGCCTGCGGCGTCGCTGCCGTGTAGGCGGCCGCCTCTGCCATGGCGACCTGGGTCGGCCGAGTCTTCTGGAAGCCGAGCGAGATCGAGGCCCGCACGCCGGCGTGGATCAGCCGCCAGCGCTCGATGCCGCCGGCCGAGGCGCCCGTAAAGGTCGGAATCGTTCGCCCGTTGATGGTGGTGTAGCGTCCAGAATCGTGCCACGCAGGCGGTCCAAACTGATCCGGCTTCACAGGTCCTACATATCTCTCGATCTCCCCGACATCGCCTTCATCGCATACCCAAACGCCGTTTGCAGCTGACGGCGGATCGGTCTTGATGCGCCCCGCCGCGTCGCGGCAAGCGTACGGAATCTGCTGCAAAAGGACGATCCGTTCCGGGAACGGGGTGCCGTCGTCGCGCCGCAACAGCGTGTCGACGTCGCCCGGTTGATCCGCGGTCGGCAGTCGGGTTCCCTTTATGATGAGCGCCCCCGCCATGCCGCTCGAAACCTGCAGCGCGGTCGAGCCGTGAAGATGCGGATGATACCAGTAGGTTCCGGCCGGATGATCGGCGGGGATGTTGTATTCGTACTGAAACTGAACGTCCGGGTTGATGCGCAGCAGCACGTTGTCGGAATTGCCGGCCGGGCTGACCCAAAGTCCATG
The DNA here is from genome assembly GCF_024746795.1 of Mesorhizobium sp. AR10. Taxonomy (NCBI): domain Bacteria; kingdom Pseudomonadati; phylum Pseudomonadota; class Alphaproteobacteria; order Hyphomicrobiales; family Phyllobacteriaceae; genus Mesorhizobium; species Mesorhizobium sp. AR10. The sequence continues at coordinate 714,199 of NZ_CP080523.1, read as the reverse complement.
CGCGTGCAGGTTGGTCGAGTTGAAGCAGTGCGGAATGTTGGGATTTTCATGCTCCGCAGTGCAGGACGGATCGTCTGCGGGTAGCTTGTTATCAAGGGTGATCCGGAACGTTTCGCCGGGGAAGAGCGAAATCGTTGGAGCGACAAACGGATAGTCCGGGTCGACCCCCTCCCCTTGATAGCTGCGCAGCCGCACCTTGTCATACATGCCGGTCCGCGGGTTGAAGATCTTGCCGTTCACGTACTGTATGGTGGCCGACCAGAACGCCTCTCCGCCGACGGTCGGTACCGTCGGCGCTTCCGACAGGATCGTGATCGGCCCGGCGCCGCTTCCAGCGCGCTCGATGACTGCGCTGGGTGGGTTCTGCGCGATCTGCCCGGCAGTCCATGCCGCGGAAGGCAACCCGACGCAGATAGCTGCCGCGGCGAAGACGCAGGACCGATTTTTGCGACCCGCTCGACCAACGGGTTCTGTTTCGGGAACTTTGCGCACCTCGGTCATCCTCCCACCGGTCTGACGGTTGCCACGAAATCCGTATCTCTCCGTCATCGATCCTTTGCCGATCCGTGGCTCCTGACTGTGGGATTTGCCACCGTCGAGCGCGATTTCCTCGATAACGGGAAAGGGGTGGCCGACGGGACCGCCGGCGTCGGCGGGACACGGCTGCAAACAGCCGTTCAGACGCGGATCTCGCCTTAGCGACCAGCGGTGACGAGCACGGCCCTATCCCAGAGCAGGTTGACGAACCGAGCTGCGGCGTGGCGTCCCAGAGCCGCCGACCAGCGCTCGGCGAGCTGGCTTGCGGTTGCCGTGCGCGGCAGCCCGCGCAGCAATGCGCCGACCGGTGTATTTCCGACAAAGGCGATGGGCCTTTGCAGGCCGGGATGGGTCAGGGCCGGATGCCTTTCGATGAGTTCGTCGCAGAGCACCGGTGTGTCGACCATGGCCGTGGCGTCGTCGAAGTGCAGCGCAAGGTGCGGTTCCAGGGCGCACCGCGCCTGCGGTTCCGGCGTGCCCGATCGCAAAACCCAAAATGGCGTCGGCATGCAGGCCGCCTGGCGCGCATAGTAGAGACCGGACGTCCGACGATCCCAGTCGACCGCCTCGCGAACGCGCGCAAGGTAGAAATCCCGGGCAGAGCTCGCCAGATCGGGGCGTCGCAGCAGTGTGTTCACCGCAACCGCGGCCTGCTGCGCCGATACGACCGCTTTCACAACGCCTTGCGAGGACAGCGGATCGATGGTGAAGGCGGCATCGCCGACAGCGACGAAGTCGTCTCCTATGGCAGGAAAGACCATCGTGCGCGAGGCATCGCACGCCTGCAACGGGCCATCCAGATCAGCATCCGCGAACGCGGCCAACGATCCGGATCGGGCGAGCAACCGCCGCAGGCCAGATTCCAGATTCGATCCGGCCTTCAATGCCGGATGATCCGGCGCGGTGAAAACTGTGATCTGGGCAAGATCGGCAGGCAGCGGGGCAGCCCAGCACCACCATTCAGCGCCCGCCTCGACATAGCTCCTCGCCGGCATTGCCGCCGGTGCGCGAAATCGGCCCGTCAGTGCCAGGGTCGCCGGAGACATGCGGCGCCGCCTGCCGCACCGATGGCCGTGGCGTCCGCCGGCGAAAACCATGAAACGTCCGCCAACGCGCAGCAAGCCGTCCGGCGTTTCGGCTTCGACCCGCCAGCCGTGACCGCCGCGATCGACGCTGCTTATGCTGGTGCCACGATGAACTTCCACGCCTCGACATTCGGCGTCGTCCAGCAACGCGGCGCGGAAGGCAGAGTGACAGACAATCAGGTTGGATCCCGCAGCGGCGTCGACCTCGATCGTCTCGCCGCCCCAATGCACTCGCGATCCGATCGATCTGATCATCTCCGCTCGCCGCAGCGCGCGCGCCAAGCCCATTCGTTCGAGTACGGCAATCGCGCCGTGCGAGATCGATTCGACTGTGCCGACGACAGTCGCCCGCCCATCCTGCAAAAGGCAAACCGTCAGGCCGAGTGCAGACAAACGGACGGCGGCCACAGATCCGCTCAAGCCGCCACCCAGGATGACGCAGTCAAAGCGCCGCTCTTCTTTTTCCATTGATGACCTACTGCGGCTTCGTCGCCTCCGCGGCACCGAAGAAGTCAGGCCGGCGCTCGACGAGCCGTACATAGGCTGCGAGGCAGTAGGCGAGCCAACCGCGAATGAAATCACAGGCCGGGCGCCCCCGATGGATCACTTCGTGGTGGCAGCCGCCGCCGCAGAGGTAGCGTGCGCCGCAATCCGAGCAAGGCTTCTGGCGATGGACATGCCGCTCGGCGAGCCAACCACGCCGACGGTCGTCATCCAATCCAGCGGCGATCGTTCCCATCGCGCCAATCTCGTCGTCGACAAACCGATGGCAGGCGAAATAGGCACCCTCGGCCGACACGCCGAGATATCCGCCGCCGGCACCGCAGCCGTATGGCCGGTGCGTGCCGCGATGGATCTCGCGCATTGCGTTGACCATATTGAGAAACGGGTATCGCCGGCCTTCGATCAAGGCGTTTTCGAAGGCACCGCCGCAGACGACCATCTGATCGAGCATGGTCTGCAGGGCATCGGCCGTCATCTCGTCGCGACCGGTCGGGGAGCTCAGTATCGGCGAGAAGCCGACGCTGAAAAAGCCCCTCGCGATGAAATCTTCCAGCGTGCGCGGCAGATCGAGGTTGCGGGGCGTGACCGTGACCCTGGCGGACACCTGCATGCGATGCTGTTTTTCGAGTAAGGGGGTCACGCGTCGGATGATTTCATCGAAGCTGCCCCGGCCGCTTTTGTATGAGCGCAACGCGTCGTGCGTCGCACCGGCGCCGTCAAGACTGATCGTTACCGCAAAGCCGTGACGTTCGAAGAAATCGGCGTCGTCGGGCCGGATCAGCGTGCCGTTGGTGGTAACCGAGAAATTGACTTTGACGCCCTTGGAGGCGCCGATCGCTCCGGCATGTTCGGTCGCCGCGCGCAGGACGTCACGATTCACGAGCGGTTCGCCGCCGAGAAAGGCGATGTTGACACGCTCGCCCGGTTCGACACCATCGATCAGGGCTTCGATCGAGCGCTTTGCCACGTCAAGGGGCATGTTTTTCGGGCGGCCGCCGAAATCACCCTCCTGCGCGTAGCAGTAGGTACAGCCGAGATTGCATTTCTGGGCGACCGCCAGAGAGATTGCATGGACCGGAAACGGCTCGATCGGCGTGTCGTCTATATAGCGATCCGCATCAAGCCCGCTCGCTTCCAGCCATCTGGAAACGGTGGTCTCGTCGTCCGATGCCAGGGCACGAAACGAGCGCAGCACCTGTTCGTCGACACCATAAAGCCGAGAACCGTTGGAGAGGAACAGATGCGGCTGATCGTCGACATAGAACGAAAGACCGGCCTTCGACCAGTGTGCTTCGCGCCATGCCCTACGATCAGCCGCTGCCGCCCCGCCCATGTCAGGACCCCAACCCGTCAGGGGCGTCCTTGCCCTTGACGATAAACTGGAACTTGCTTTCCCAGTCCTGCATCACATCTTCATGTTGCAGAAGATTCGTTTCGACCAGCGTGTAGAGCGGCTTGCCGTCCGCCTTCTTCAGGCGTGCGGTATCGAGCCAGTTGTTGCCGGTCACGTCAGGAGTTTCAGGGTCGGTGATGTTGACGTAGTCCGGCCGGTTGGACGCCCAGTAATAGCAGGCGCAGCCGATATAGTCTGTCTGCCACGGCGAGCACAGGCTCTCGGTGATCTCACCGGGAAGGCTCGTTTCGCGTTTGATCAGCGCGGAATCCGGTTCCAGCAGCCGCCGGACCTTGAGGCGGAAGGGGCCAACCGGCGCCTGATCTTCGGGGCGCTGGAAGAAGCAGGCCACGGTTTGGTCGGTCCCACCTTTGGCGGCATGGACCTCGGCCAGCATGTTGCTCCACTCCAGCAGGATGAAAGGCGCCCCCGCCGAAGGATCGTCGAGCGGTCCCGCCATCTGCTGCCATGTCTGCTTGCCGTCGATCTGAATGAAGACCGCGCCGACAACGGTGCTCAACGAGACAGGATCAGGCCCGGGCGAGACGATGTCCCCACCGCTCGCACTGACTTCATCTTCATTCACCGCTGTCACCTGAGCGCCGTGCTCAAGAACTTCCAGCCCGACGAAGAACCGTTTCCAGACGTTCTGGAAATTGAACTCCAGCCCAGGAAAGAAATTGCCTACGGCATCTTGCGGATGAGCAGCCGGTGGATTGCCGCGGCCGCGAAACTGCAGTTCGGCGGTTACATTCTTGGCCTTGATCATCGCCATCCCCCGTCCCACTTCACGATTCGTCGCCGCCGCGCACACGGCCAAATATCGGCCGCGTCGCGCTGGCATAGTCGACTGTCTGCGCCGCATTGTCCGCGGCGGGTACGGCCGCGGCAACGACAGCTCCGGGCGGAGCCGTGGGATCGGCAAGCGCGAGCTTGGCGATCATCCGCCGGGTGAGCGCCAGTTCGAGGCCTTCGTTACCTCGCATCATGGCCGGCATGAGCCTGCGCTTTGGAGTGGTGAGGTCGGCGACATCTTCCGGAAGGCGCACATGCGCCATGCCGCCGGCAAAGGCATTGGCGAAATCCGGGCTGGCGTTGGCCCTTTCGAGTACACCCTTGTGGACGTTGAGCGCGAACGGATAGCTCGCCATTTGCGCAGGACTGAAAATCGGCTCGAAGCTTCTGTTGTAGGAACCCTGTTCCTGCCCCGGCATGTTGTTGCGGAACGATGCAACGTCGGCGACCGGCTCATCGCCGTTGTGGACGGCTGTATTGATCTGCCGCATCGTGTCGAGACCGCGGCGCAGGATGTCGCGCACGTCTGCGAGCAGCCCCGCCTGGCCGTCCGCGTCAGGCGGCATCGTGACGCCCGGTCCGAGCGCCATCTGCTCGATATCGTCGGCAATCGAGCGGACCGGTAGGCTGTCGGGTGCGAAGTCCGGTATTGCGGATGCGAAGCGCCCGTAGGCGCTGAAGGTCTGGCCGCCCAGCGCCAGCGTCACCTCGGCAATGCCATCGCAGGAATCGTCGAGATAGCCGTGGCTGAGCTTGGAACTGCCGTTCACGCCGATGCTCTCGCCCTGAAAGATATCGGCCGGCGCCGTGAAGGGCGGCGTTCCGGGATCACTGATGTAGTAGCGGTCCCATCGCCCCGATGCCCGCGGCATCGGCTTCACCGAGGTTGCGCCGAAATAGACGTCGTCGGTGACGTGCGGATCGCCGGCGCGTGGGCCGAAGACGAGGCCCTTGCCGGGCAAGAAGCGAAGGCGGATCTCGGGGAACGCCTCGGTGGGTTTCAGGAAGCGTATCTCACCGAACGAGATGGTTTTGCCCGGTTTGAAATTTGGCGACCGGCCGACGAGAGCATGCGGCGCATGATCGGAGAACGCCCCGGTATCGGCTTCCACCTTGTCGCGTTCCTCACCAGTGCGCCTGAACACCTTGAGGTTGCCTGCCCGCACCCGCCACGACAATGAAGCGACGGATCCGCCCAGCTCGGCCAGATGGTTCAGCGTAAGCGGTTCGAGTTCGTCGCTGCCGTCGCACTGCGCCCACACCTCGAGGAAAGGAGAGACAGGCTTGATTCGACCCTGTGCATCCCGGAACCGCACGTCGGCCGGAGTTGAGGCCTCAACGACAGCACCCGTCGCGTTGTCGATCAAAAGCGTCTCGGCGGGCGCAATGACCCGATAATCGGACGTCTCAGCGCCCGCCGCGTCGCGCGGCAGCTTCAACTCATAGTTCTCCATCGGTGTCGGCGATGAGCCGAACCGGGCGATCACTATGGGAGGGAGGATGCGTAGCTGCCGCAGAATCATTGATTGCTTGCCCCTCTTGCGGCTGCCCAACACCGCAATGCGAGGAACCAGAGTAGATTCGGCACTGCCTCACCAATGTGAAAATTACCACGTGGAACTCCCGAAATTGCAGCGCAGATTTCGGTTCGACTTGAACACGCGCTTTGTCGATGACGATGCGGGCGTGATCGCCAAAAATATCCGTGAACGAGGTGGCCATTTTCACATCCAAGGCGACGTCCGCGGTTCAGGATTTGGGAAAGCAGGCACTTTTTCGCAAGCGTGCCGATTGAGAGCATCGCTAGCGCAATGGATACCCAATGATGCGACGCGTCTCGGTTCTGTACGTCAGCCCCGACGAGCGCGATACGGCGCTCAAGCTGTTGCGCGCCGCACCCGCTCCCGAAGATAGTGGAGACTACCTCATCAGCGTTGCCGACGAGGCCGGGCTCGATGCGATGATGGCCCATGGCCTCATCGTCAACGCGGAAGAGCCCCCGGCCAGTCCCGACACTTTCACGACAACCCTGGAAGTGGGACCGGTGCCACGAACATTGCCGATGGACGATCTGCTGCCAAGAGGGGGAGCAGGAGAGTCTGGCCGCAGCGTCATCGATCCCGCGCCGCCGCGCCTCGCACCGTACGCACCCTTTTATCGCTCGCGGGCCAGCAGCGATGGTCTCGACCTTCAGCTATGGCGCCGCGCACGGACGAAGTTGCGTTGCCAGGTGCGGCCATCTGATGCTGCCACTGGCGGTGGCAGACCACTCGCTGCTGTTCATGGCCGCCATGATGTCGGTCTCCCTGTACGAACGTGGCTTGCGGCGCTTCGCGCCGCGCGCCGGCGCGCTCGTGCTTGCGATGGTCTGGCTCCTGCACTGGCTCGCGAGATGAGGTCGGGCAATACAAGCTGAAGTAATATTTTGGACTGAACCCAACCGAAGGAGATTGAAATGGCAACGCAGAAATCCGTCGCACACGAACCAATCACCAGCAGCGAACTGAAAGCTGTCCTGAAGCGGGTCAAAGCATGCGGACTATCGGCCGAAGACAAGGATACGCTGGCGGAAATTCTCAATCATTCGATAAAGCTCAAGGGTCTGATCGAGAAATCCTCCAAATCCGTTGGCGGCAAGAAGATCATAGCCACGCTGCCGTTCGGTTTCGATATCGTAAAATAGGATGTTTCGATGTTGTCCACCGAGCAGATCGACCATTTCCTCAGCCTGAATCTTGGTGAGCAGGTTTCCAGGATCAGGGACGCATCCGAAACCTCCATCGGATTTGCCGTTGATCCGGGGCGCCTCTCGCGAAGCGTTCTGGCTCGGCATGCCGCCGAACACGTGCTGCGCATTCGGCGGTTTCGCCAACTGGATGCAGCCGCCACAAAGCTGATCGAGCAACACCACCCGGAAATTGCCACGCCCTGGTCGCGCTATGCCCGCTCGGAAGCCGTTCATGACCGCTATTTTCTGCGCGATCTCGAAGCGATGGGCATTGCGCGGGAGCACGTTGAGCAGCTGCAGCCATTCCAGGCCACGGAAGCCCTGATCTCCTACATCAGGCATGCCATTGGCGAGTTCGGTCCGCTGCCGGTAGTGGTATATTCGTTTTGGGCCGAGAAGAACTCCGATGAAGGTTCCGCCCCGATCATCGCCCGGGGTCGCTCGCTGTTCGGCGACGACGCCGTTCGAGGGGCCTCGGCACATCGGGCGCTCGACGAAAATCTGAACCATGCGGAGGCAGTCACGGAGGTTCTGGCCGTGTTGATCGACAGTCCGGACAAGCTGCTCGCGGCCGTCGAAATACTGGGTGGAATTACCAAATTCATCGGGCTCTATTTTGATGAACTCGGCGAATTTGAGAATGCCAGGCTTCAGTAAGGGCGAGCTGCGAGGCACCATATCGAGGGGCGGCATCCTTGGTCAAAGTCGCGATCATCGGCAGTGGCAGCGTCGGTCATACGCTCGCTGCCATTCTTGGCGCCCGGCCTGAACTGGACGTCGCCCTCTGGGGAAGGCGCTGGGAGCGAGCCCAAAGCCGAGAGTTGATGTGCTTTGGAGAAAACGGCACCTACGCCATCGGCGTGGCAACCGTCGAAAACGACCTCGGGACCGCCGTTCGCAACGCCGACATGATTGTCTTGGCAGTGCCGACACCTGCGAGACACGACATCCTCGGTGAGATCGCCGACCGGATCGCGAACTGCGCCCTGCTGCTAAGTTGGGAAGGCACCGGACGGTTCGCTCAATCATTGATTGATCTGAAAATTCACGCGGTTTCGGCAGGGCTTCAGCGTAGCCCGATCATATGCCGGATCCGTCAGCCCGGATCATCGGTGGAACTGATTGGCGTCCGCAATTCAGTCGTCGCCGCCGCCGTAAACCCGGCCCACAATGCCCGCGCTCGCGTACTGTTGTCGGCGCTGCTTCCTTTCCATTTTGTGATGGCCCCGGAATTCGAATATGTTTCCGTTTCGCCGGGCAATCCGCTGATCCATCCCGCACGCCTTTTCAGCAGCCAGTGTGCGACACCTCCTCGGCCGGCGTGCAACGACAGGTTTTACGCGGACTGGGACGACGGTGCTTCCAAGGTGCTGCTCGCCCTGCACAAGGAATTGGCAGCCCTGCGCGATGCCGCCAATCTCTCGAGAAAGTTCATTCGCACCCTTGTGGATCGTCGTCCGACCCCGTCCCCGTCAGAGCTTACCCGTGAGATTCGAGATGAAAGAAGGCTGAGCGAAGTGCGTCTGCCCTGTATCTTGGATGGAGAGGGCACTGCACTTGACCGCAGTCATCGCTTCTTCCGCGAAGATATCGGGGAAGGTCTCTCCTACATCGTCGAACTGGCCAGAAACAGGGGCGTCGCGATGCCGAATTGCGAAGCCATAGTGCGCTGGTATGATCAAGGTCGAATGTGCGAGGGCCGACCTTGCTGAGGATAACGGTATGCGGACACGGGCCGATCGCGCATTCCATTGCCCTGATAAGCGGATATCTGGGCCATTCGGTGCGCGTGTTGGTCTCGGACGCGGCAGTGTGGTCAGATAAACTTCGAGGCAGGTTGCCATCCCGCCAGAGCATTGCCGCGCCTCTGGAGATGGTGTCACAGTCGGCCGGCGATTGCATTCCAGGCAGTGACATTGTCGCCGTCTGCGTGCCCGCCTCCCAAATTGCAGTGATGCTCAAGCAAATTTCGGCTTATGTTTCGGAGCGCATGGTGGTCGGTGCCATACCGGGCTTTGGAGGTTTCGGCATCGCTGCCCGAAACATCATTCCGCACGCCTCTTGCCTTTTTGGAACACAGAGGATTCCGTTTGTCGTCCGCAGCCACATTCCTGGCCGCAGCGTGACGATAGGCGGCATCCGCCGGCAGACCTTTGTCGGCACTATGCCCGCCTGCCGGTCCCGCGCCGTCAGTGAATTGCTGACCCGCGTGCTCGATGTCCCCACTGTGCCTGTTTCGCACTACGTGAATGTCGAACTCAGCCCATCCAACTCCATCGTCAATCCCATTCGCCTTTATTCGCTCTTTGGCGGCAAGGACGTCAAACGTCACCGCCTCGAAATGGAGTTCTTCATCGATTGGGATTTGCCCTCGTCGAGGCTGCTTTTGCGGCTTGACGAAGAGCTGCAGCACGGGCGACGTCTGATCCCGCGAGACACGTCGTTCGTTGCGCCGATCCTTCTGCAATACGACGCGAACGACGAACATACTCTTACGGACCGTTTCCGTAGCCTAACCGCCCTCGCCGGCCGCCCCATCCCTGCAAAGTGTGCCGGGGACGCCATCGAACTCGATCCGGCCTCTGCCTACGTCACTGAGGATATCGATGTCGGCCTTGCCACCGTGCGCTCGATACTTCGCCTTGCGGGAGCGAAGACGCCGGTCGCCGACGAGATCATCGATTGGAGGCGATCGCAATTTGCGTCCCCGGGCTGTTGTTTGACGACCCACGAGACCGACTTCGATCAGGCGTTTCCAGACATCGAATCGCTAATGCGCTTGCTCGATTGAGCTTAGTCTATCGGGGCGGGCACCAGGCCTGTCAGCACCGAATGCAGCCGCCGCCGGGATGAAGGGCTGCAAGCTGGTCCAACCTTGGTGCTGGATGCCTGCCGCGGCGCTGCCTATCAAGGTCCGCGGCTGGGAGCAGTTCTGAATATTCCATGATGCCGCGTAAACGCGCCTTGCGGCAGTTCGCTCGGTAGAGATGAAGCAAGGGCAGCTTCGAGCGCGGCGTGTCGCGTGGTGGGCGGCTCAGAAGAGGCGCATAGCCGCCGTTCAGCACATTGAACTATAGGGGTTTCGTGCTGACGTTCACGATCAGGAAGGCACGCGCCCAGGAAGTCGATGCCTCCTCACTCAATTCCGACTAGGCGCGATCCAGAAAGCTCGAAAAGCTTGCAGGAAGGCTCGATCCCTAATTGGGGAACCGTACACAGACCGCTTGGGGCCGGAGCGGCCAGTCCGTTTCCGAAGTTTCGCTTCGGGCGGTTTGCCATGTACCAAACCCGAGGCTGCAGCGGTCATTACGCTCTATGACGCATCGGCGTCCCGAGCCCCCATTGCCGGGCCAACATACGTCCCTGCTGCTTCGGCAGCCAGGTAAAACCGCGACGCTGGACCTTGCTTGCCAGCTCGGCGAGGCCTTCCACCAGCACCGCCCAGTCTTGGCGCGGTTCCCCGACATAGTCCCAACCAATGCCAAGCCATGGACACCATCCCCCTACCGTCCCTATGATGGCTGGCGTCTGCGCAAATGCATAGGTTGGCAGTCCCCTTGCGGCGTACTCGTCTCCGTCTTTCACCGCTGGAACGTGAACGGTGAACCCGCCAGCAGCAGCTCGCACGACCTTCATTTCGCCGAGGAGCACGATGTCGAACGGGACCGGCTGCGCATTGTCCACGTAGTAGTATGCCATCCGCCGGATGTTGTCGAAGTCCGCCACGGCGCGATAGAGATAGGCGCAGATCACCCCCAGCACCGGATCGCGGTGCTTGCCGTCGCGCAAACCGGCGGCGATCTGAGCCACGTCCCCCGGCACGATCTGGCCCGACGCGAAGTCCGCCAGCGTCCGGACCCCGCTCGTGAAGTTGGCTGACATGCCCGGGATCGGCATCCCGTAGGCTTGGAAAACGTCGCCCAGCCGACTGCGCTTCATGACGGTGTAGAGCCCGCTGTAGGGCACCCACGGCACGAACCTTCCGTCAGAGAGTTCGACGAGGTTAGGCGCGCCGGCAGGGGAATCCGGAACTCGGAACCCCTCGCGTGCGCGGGTCCGAGTGCCGAGCGCCAAGCCGTGCCGGGACCAAATTGTCGCGCCGGCCTCGGCCACGATCAGGTTCGAGCGGCCTTCTTGCTCCGGTGTGCGGAGCTGGCTCAAGCTCCGCCCAACGTCGCCGCTTGCCTTGTTGCGCGCGCTCTTAGCGGATTCAGCCGCCAACCGACCTACTAGACCGCGCTCGAACCTCTTTGCTTTGGGCCCCCATGCGGCGCGATCGGCCTGAAGCACGACGAGCCCTCTCACGACCGGGGCGCTCGCCTTGGGCAAGCCCACGAAGACGGCTTCGCCGGGCAGCGGCGTGTGCCCGACGCTAAGAACGTCGGCGCGAAAATCGGCGTCGGTGTTGAACCGCTGGAGCACCTTAGTAGCATCGACCGGGGCCACTGCGGCCTTCTCGATCATCCCCATCACCGATGACGTTCCCACGGCCGGCCATGCCTGCAGGACTGGCGGGCCCGCCGGCGCCGCGGCCTTATCGTAGAGGATCGCCGGCGCCGGGTTGGTCATGCAGTCGGGAAATAGCTTGAGGCGGTACTTTTCGGCCACTTTGGGCGTGCGTTCCTGAAGGCAATCGCCCAGGCTGCGCACCGTGATCCGGTCGCCGTCGAACGCCGATGGCTCACTCCCCCACAGGGCGTCCGCGACCACGCCAGAAAATACACACTTGCCGGGTTTGGCCGGATTGTTCTGCTCGGCGACCATGAACCCCAGTTGGGTATCTTGGCAGGCAACCAAGCTGTCGAACCGCGGGCTGTCAACTTGCTGACCCTGGACGACGATCCCGCGCACCGCGTCGAGCCGCTGCAGATTCACATCCTTGGGTGCCTCGCGGCAGGCGTCGCTCACCAAGGTAAGCCGCTCGATGCCGTGCAAGAGCAGCTCCGAATAGAACAGGTCTGCCTTGACCCGGTATTTCTGCGCCAGCGAATCGCTGAACAGCCAGGAAATCGCCTTGATGTTCTCATCGGTGAGACCGTGGCCGCAGAACCCGAGGATCAGGTGGCTGACCGTCTCCGCTGCGTCCGGGAAAAGCTCATCCACCGCGGCCTGAACCCGCTCGCGGGTAACCGGGTTGGGCTTGTTGCCGATGTATTCGTCAGTCACGATCCGCACATTGGCGTCGCCGAAGCCCGCGCTGCGGGCCCATTCGCCGAGGTTCTTGGCCGCGATCGGGGCACCGCTGAGATAGCCGAACTTCATCGCCGAGCCTGGCGTGGGTGGGTCGACGATGCCGACGCCTATAGCCAAGCAGGCACGCCTAGCCATGGCGCCGGTTCAATACGAGCGGAAAGAGGTGCGCGCGCAGGCGCAGAGCAAGCGCCATGGCCACGGGCATGCGCCACTGTGCCGTCCGGGGCAAGCTCAGCCGCTCGGCCAGCAGGATCGTTCCGGTCGCCAGCATCGCCGCAAAATGCCAGCCTCCGCCCAGCAGAGGCACCAGCATCCATGCCCAGCAGGTGGCGGCACACAGCAGGCCGTGGTCGATTCCGAAGACAAGGCAATCACCGTCCGCGCGCATGCCGAACAGGCTGATCGGTGGTAGGCGATGGGCGCGATTGAGTAACCGTCGGTGGGCAGGGCTCGCGCTCCATATCAACGCCACGGCGACGGCAAGCGGGAATGCCAAAGAGCCAAAGGCGGCTTGCGCTTGCATTGCGAGCAATCCGAGCGGGACGCCCATGGCGAGCCATACCATCGAATAGCCTACAAGGAAGCCGGCGACGGCACGTGCCCTGCGCCGTACCAGGCTCGATTGCTGGACATGCACAATCGGCGCCGCCACCAAAGGCGGCATCATCGCCACAAGCATCATACTCCAACCTGTCACCAGGGATCCGGGCGAGTTGAGCGTGAGCGTAGCCGCGACTACCTCCCACAGTTCAACGCCACCGGGCCAACCTCCTCCACCGGGACCGCACACGGCAGCCGGGAGAACGCCGATCGAGCCCAACAGCCAGAGCACGTAGCCGGCTGCGCTGACACCCAGCAGCGCTGGCCACGGTGGGCGGCGAAAGTGCTCGATCATACCGGTCATAGCCGCGCCCCGCGTATCAACCGACTTTGCCGGTGCGCTTGATCAGGCTTAACCGGCCGACCGTGATCGTGGCGTCACCCGAATGGCCGTCGCGTGTTTGCAGCGTGACCTTGAGCAGGCCTTTGCCCAAGCCCGCTGCGGTGAACTGTTTTGCTTGGTCGGTAACGTCGATGGTGTAGCTCAGCCCATTGCCGCCGTGCGGACCATCCGGCTTCGAAGCGACGTTGAGCCCGAAAAGCGCCACGCTGCCGACATGCTTCTCGGCGTGCTCCTCCGGCTTCGCCCCTTCGGGCAGATCAAGGTAGACATCGAGCATGCCCGACGCGAGGTTACCCTTTACCGATTCGAGCGCAAGATAGAGCCGCGAGACTACCTCGCCTAGCTCGGTCACCCCCATCGACATCACCGCCGCATTGGCCCGCGGCAAGTCGACCGCGACTTCGGTCATGGCAGGCTCAGCGCTCACCCGGACAGGTCCGGCGTTGGCGCCAATCACTTCAACCGTCTGGCTTTCCGATGGCCCCATGCTGACGCGCGCCACGGCTTGAACTCCTTGAGTGACCCCTGTTCCCTTGGTGAGATCGTCGTATTGCGGGAAGAACAGACCCTCTGCAAGGCAATCCTGCCCGCCGAAGCTGATTCCGGGTTTGTTGCCGCCCACGACTGGCATGATGAACGCGCGGTCGGCCGGCCCATGGTACCAGCGCGGGTCGTTGACCATATGCTTGCCGGGCGCGCCCATCCAAGCTTGCCACAACCGGTCGATGTTGCAATGGTGAAGCCAGAACAATGGATCGATGCCCGCCGTGATCGGATCGCCGATCCAGCCGCCGCCTCGGCCTACCAGCACGTGAACGATGTTATGCGGGTTGCTCTCGAGATCTCCGGTCCAGTTGCCGAACTGGATGAACCCACCCGAAATGCCTCCGCCGAAACCTATCCCGCCCTGGTTGCCGACCAAAAAATCATCTTCGTCCATCGAATCGAGGTCGAACTTGTCGCGCGACCCCGGTTTGATCGCGGTCACGGCAGCGTCGCGCATCGCTGTCCCGCCATAATATTTCAACGGATTTTCCGTACCGTCGGGCATAGTGTCGGCTAGGAATGCCTGTGGCAGTTTGCGCGCGTCGGCATTGGACGAATCGAGGTAGTTCCAATAGGGCAGCGCCCAGTCGTCGCCGGTCAGTTCCTTGACCTTAGCCGCCACGACAGCCTCAAACGCGCCAACATAGCCGCGGTGCCACGCAACGAAATACCAGCTCGCGTGCTGGCACTGGTTGCCATAGTCGCCGTTGATGTCAGCCGGGATCTGTTCTCCGTCGGACAGCAACCCGACCGATCCCCATAGTTGTGCGTCGAACCCGTGCATCGCCCCAAGAAAGCGCCAGGAGTTGCGATTATCGAATGGCAATTTGTCCAGTGCGCGAACCGCGAGAGCATAATTGACTAGAGTCTTATTCCAACCAGCACCAAGAGTTGCCGCGTCTCGCCGAATAGCCATCACCCCACCCCCAGAAAAGACCGATCTCAAGCCTAGCAAAAAGAAAATGAAATTCAATATTTTGTTTGAGCGTGAAAAGCAGGATTCGGCCTGAAATCGCCTTTTTCTCCAACTTTCCTAATAAGCTTGTTACGCCTTCCGCCAGCAGGAAGTCGGAGTTGGAAATCGGGCGATGCGGGAGTTCCGCAGAGCGTGGCCGAAACTGAAAGGAAAGATCGGTAAAGAGACCCGAGTTGAGGCAGCAGTACACTCGAAAGTCATTGCGGAAATGAAGGCAGACGTTGAGGCTATAGATTCGGCCGAAGACGCACCTACCACTGCGGATGCGCAGATCGCGGCACTAAAGAAAATCAAGGATGCGGTGGCTGTTCAAAAGGTAGCGGCCGAATTCGATGGATCGGAGTGGGGAGCAACTTAACACGGCAACGGAGGAGTTGGTCGATTTTATTCCAAAACTAGGCGAGCCTCACATTGTTAAGAAACTGATCCTTGATTTGATCGGGATAACTACATATCCGGATAACCGTGTGCCGGGGCACCTGTTTAAAGGCATTATACTAGTCGTGAAGGCCGGAGTTTTCGTCGCTTGCCAAGATCCGCGTAAATACGTCCTTCACGAGGATCGCCTTACGGCCATCACCTGTGCGAGCAGTTTTGAATTTCGGATTGTCTGAGTGCGATAGTCAGCGAAGGCTTTGAAATAGGTCAAAAAGCGCTCGACCTAGTCCGGCTGCAGCAAGACCTTACCCTTGACGACCTTCGCGATGCCAACGGTGTTGCTCACCGCCTTCCATCTGGTCGAGTGAGGCACCGATGTTCTTCGCCTCGATGTAGCCAACGGGCACTGCGCCCTTTTCCAGGATGTAGTCGGGAGCCCCACATTTTTGCCGTTTCGGCTCATTCGTAAGGCTGTATTAGTTGGCCAACAGCGCATTGGAGAGTGTGACCAGACATTCGCGATAGGTGTGTTCAGTGGCGTTTCCCCTCTCAAACTTTCGGGCAACGTCCTTCACGTACGCGGAAACTTACTGCGCCCTTTAACTCCTCGCTAAAAAGAGCCACCCAAAGCCCCGCAATGTGCCTGCAAATACGGCATTCTCGGCCAGGACTGAAGGTGTATGATACACAGCGCGTGGAAGAATAAACACCGCCAATTGCTGGGATGTGGACATGCCGAGAGTTCATGGCCGTAAGGAACGAGAAATCCTAGCTTTTCTGCACGAGCACGTCTTCGACCCGATCCTTGCGTCCCCGATAACATCAGACAGCCTAAGGAGGGGGATCAACTACACCATAATGCGGCTCAACGAGCGGGACGCGCGGGGGATGGTCCAATACTACTGGTCTGCCATCGTCGGAACCGACCCTAGCATCGCATTTGCAGCGAAGCTTAGGCAGGAAGGATTTGACCGCTTTGAAGAGGCCATAGACCAGTTCCGTGTGCTTTTTGACGACGCATTTCTCCGGCGTCCTTGAAGCTGCGCGGGATCACTGCTCCGTATCGGTCTTCGGCCGCACGCCGGTCATCATGTATTCCACGAATTGCAGGCGGATGAACGTTTTCACGTCGCTCACGTAATCGCAGGAGCGTTCAGAAAGGGTTGGACGAGATGCAGCGCTGAAACGTGGCGTCGGTGGACGGTTCACTCCGGCAGCTCGCGCAGGTATGGACGTTCGCTTCTAAAGGTCCGAATCCGAAAGCTGTCAGTTCTGCGCTACCTGAGGGCGGCTGATGATGCCGAGCGGCTGGCTGCTGGATGGTTTAGCGCCCTCGGCAGGTTCGGCGCGGCAATCCCCGGGCGCCTAAAACACGCCAAGCCACACGACAACCTTCGCCGCCTGCTGCTCCGCATAGTTCCCGTGACCGTATTTGGGCCAATCTACGGCTAGGCCATTCTCGACCAGCCAGCCGGCTACGCTCTTGCCGTCCGCGCGGTGGCAGTCGCCTACATAGCGGCGGTACCTGCCCCACGAAACGAACGTGCAATGCGTGGGCCTGGAGAGTGTGAGGAACGTATCAAGGGCAGCAGCAGATTTGGTGCCGCACTGATATCGAAAGCCCTTGGCGTCGTTGCACTGTTGGGCGGATTCAGGCGCATCGATGCCATTTAAGCGGACGCGTTGTCCGCGGATCTCGATCGTGTCGCCATCGATGACGGAAGCTACACCGGCGATCGGCCCCGGCGAATGTCCAATCCAGTGAGACAGGTTGTGCGACCCTGGACCCGGCTCGCCGGCCGCCGCTACGTCGGCGGCGACTATTCGATCGCCGACATCGCGATCTGGCCGTCGGTATCGCGGATCGAGCGACACGTGACCGCCCTCGCCGACTTTGCCAATGTCAGGCGCTGGTATCTCGAACTGGCCGATCGCCCAGCTGTGCAGCGCGGCCACAGCGTGCCGCGTGTCACCGGCGACGCTTCGCGACCGGCGTAGAGGTCGACCATGTAATTCTCTGCTGGGAAACCGGTGCTTTCGCAGACTATGTCAGGACGGGTGGATGCACCCAACAGGAATGCCGTCGTTCGACGACCCTAGGCAGGCCTGCATCCAGCACCGCGTCTGCATCGCAGCCAAGGCCCAGCTCCCCGTATATCGCACTGCCATGCTCACCAGTCGGTCCGTGATGGAATTCATATTTCCCCGAGAGACCTAAAATGGAATCGAGCACTCTGCCAGTCAACGGTCCCACGGCTAATATTGGGTAATTGGCCAGGAACATGCAGGAAGCACACAATGTCTGCGCAATCCGCAAACGTCGTCAGCTTGGATGCCTTCCGCCATGCTCGGAATGCACAACAGTTAACGCGTCCGCCGGAAGCCCTTTTCATGATGCCGGGCATGGTGCCGATGGCTTGGGTGCCGGTCTGGTTCATGCCGGTTTATCCGGTCGGAACACCTTCGACGCAGAATTGAAATAGCCGTGGCGGACCCGTTCTCAAACGTCATCCAAATTGGTGAGAGCGATGAAGCCGCCAATGAACTGCCACAGGTCCTCGGACGCAATCTGCGCCGGCTGAGGACGCGGCAAGGCCACTCCCTTGAGCGGCTTGCGAAGCTGTCAGGCGTCAGCCGGGCCATGCTCAGCCAGATCGAAACCGGCATGAGCGCTCCCAGCATCAACCTGCTTTGGAAGATCGCCACAGCACTGGGCGTTCCTTTTGCCACGCTGCTCGACAGTCAAAAGGTGCAAGGGACTGTGGTCCTGCGCCGCCAACATGCGAAAATCCTGACCTCGGTCGACGGCAAATTCACATCGCGGGCCTTGTTTCCTTTCGACGCGGAACGGAAGGTCGAGTTCTACGAGTTGCGCTTTGCGGCCGGACACACCGAAAACGCCGAGGCGCATGCTGCGGGCACGATCGAGAACATCATCTTGGCGAAAGGCCAACTCGAGATCCGGGCGGGCCAGGAGGCGCCGCATCACCTGTCCGAAGGCGATGCCATCCTGTTCGAAGCCGATGTGCCGCACAGCTACGGGAACCCCGGCGGCAGCGAGGCGATCGCCTACCTCGTCATGACTTATGTCGAGGCTGTCGGCTGAACAAAAAAGGGGCCGGCTAGGCGGCCCTTCTCAAAGATAGAGCGGTAGCGCTCAGGCCATCGAGCCCATCATCATCATGCCGCCGCACATCATCATCATCGGCATGCCGGCGCCGTTCATGGCCATCATGCGCTTGCAGCATTCCATGAACATGTCCTTCGAGGCGTCGTTCATCGGGGTCATTTCGCAGACCATGCCGGTGGCGGTCATCTTGCAGGATCTTTCCCGCTCCGCTAACTGATGACGAGCATAAGCGTAGTATCGATGTTTCGTTGAGTTGTTTGCAAGCTCTGAGCCTTGGCTAGGGGCCAACGTGCATTGAACTCCGGTGGACGAAGCGTGGCCCAGTCGTCATTGAAGTCAATCCGCGCCTTGGTGGCGGTCCTGAACACATTCAGCTGGCTTACGGTATCGATCTCATCACCGAGCACATCAAACTTGTCACCGGCGACGAATGGGATTTGCGCAAAAGGCATTCGCAAATTGCTGGCTGGCGGTCCCTACTTCCCGATCAGGATGGCACCCTCGACTGGATCGATGACGGCAGTCGGGCGGCGGCTGTACCTGGTGTGGCCGAGGTCAAATTGTGTGCTAAACCCAAGACGCCGATCATCAGGAAAGGCGATTGCCTAGACTCCATGGGATATGTCATCGCCTTTTCACACAGCCATACTCGGACCGAGGCAATACTTCAAAGTGCCGTCGAATTGATCGATTGGTCGATCACACCGTTTCCGCCCATTAGCGAATAGGAACAGCCTGATCTGACTGGACCGCTTTTGGCCAGTCATGCCGAGGCGCCCATTCCTTTTTCCTCGCTAGTCGCTCGAGCCGCACGCGCTCTTTTCGCTCTGGAGTCGAGTCGGTTGGGTCGCGGCTGGCGCGATCGAGGGGTTCGGCGTCTTTCCATTTAGCTATACGTCACCTCCCGTCGAATGCTCGCTCTTCCAAGCATGGGTCGCGTCTCTATCGGCCACTGCCACCCCAATCGATGACTCGTAAGCGATGCGCCGAGGCACCTTTCCCGAAATCGTCTGGTGCGCCTATAGTACATCAGCCGTTGGTCGGCGCGGGGCCGACGATCACTCCGGATCGTCATAACGGGTGACGTAGTGGAGTTCGCGGAGGGCGGGAATGACGAGGGCGATGTCTTTGTAGGCCTCGTGCTCGATGGAATGCGCGGTCTCGGGCCCCGGCCTGGGCTTACCGAGGACGGGCCTGCCCTTTTTGTCGACGCAGTAGATCAGGATCGGCAGCAGCAGGCCGTGATTGGGGTTGTCGAGGTCGAGTAGCCGTCTCCAGCTTTTGATGTTGAGATTCATGGCCGCGTAGAACCCCTGGCACCACGGCCGGGGGTCGATGCCGCCGCTGGGCTTGGTTGCGAATCGGGGCGCATAATCCTGCGGTCTGTCGAAGAGCGTCTCGTTGATCTGGTTGTGGATCCTGGCGACGCTGGCAAACACGGCGTGATCGGTTGCGGACCCTTTGGCCAAGACGTCGCGCGGCAACCCCATGAGCGGGCACATCCAGTCTTGCGGATCCAGGAACCGCGGTCCGGTGACCGCCGCCGTTACGAAGCCATCCAGCGCCGACATGGTCCGCACCAGCGGGCGGCGGTTGGTCTTGGCGGCCATCCAGGCCTCGAGCGCCTCGTCCGACAGCGCCATGTCATCGATCGCGCTCATGCCGCCAAGGGGAGCGGCATCTCTTCGCGGCGCACCCAGCTCCACGGCATTAGCTCGTCCCAGCGCGAGGCTGGCCAGTCGTTCTGGATGCGCTCGGTGACGTCGGCCATGTAGGCTTCGGCATCGACGCCGCAGAGCTTGCAGGTCTCGATGATGCTGAGCACGACCGCTGACCGCTCTGCGGCGCGAAGTTGCCCGAGAAGAGCCAATTGCCCACCTCCGGGGCTTTGAGCCCCGCTGGATGCTAGTGTGTCGACTGCCACACCTCGAATGGAAGCTCAATCGAGAGTGGGTGAGGCCGCACGGGTCGATCGACTTCCAGAGATCCGGGCCTTGCGTTCGGTTCTCTGTTTGTTCTAGAGTACGGCGTCAAGTTTGATTCCGTCCCGAGGGCAGCGTTTTGATCTTGCTTTGGCTGCCGAATGAAATCGCGCAGCGTGTCCCAACTCTTGTCGCAGGGTCGCCGAACCTAGGACGGTAGCAACGTCAAGATGAGCGCCGGACAGTGTCTTGATTTGGTAGGTCTTGGCGAGCGCGGGTGGTCGACGATGGGCTATGCATGGGTGGGTCGCCCAATCCAGAATTCTTTATTTCTGGCTTTCGGGAAAGAACGATTTCTGCCTTTCGGTATTGCAAGAAAGGCAGAAATCTGTATCCTTGCGGTGCGTTGCGCGACCAGGGGCGGTAGTCGCCGCGCCATGGGGGGGCGGCTTTGGCCAGCAGGCGAACCGAAAGCACCAGCGAGAACAGCGCGCCGGAGAGCGAAAAAGAGTCGCTCAACTTCAAGGTCAGCCCCGAATTCAAGAAGGAGTTCAAAGGCTTCGCGGTGTCCGAGGGGATCAGCATGACCGATCTCCTAAAAGAGGGCTTTGTCCTCTCGAAGAAGAAGCGGCAGAAATGAGCGCGCGACCTGGGCCGCGTGTCGGCGCCCTTCGATCACGGCCATCGCTTGGGTGGCGCCTATGACGCTGGACGAAGTTGGAAGTCCTGGATCCGAGGCCGACTGGCTGTTCGCCATCGGCGAAGGTCGTGGCTTTCCGGGCGTCGATGGTTTGGTCGCGGTCGATGGTTATGCGCCGTCGGGACGCCCGCCCGAGGAAGTTGCGGTCATGGAGAAGGCCCGCGACTATGGGGCGCGTGCTGTATTCTTCGAGGCGGCCCGGCACGGGCGTGCCCCGGTCGCGCAGGCCCTTGTGTTCGACGCGAGCACCGCGGCCGATGACGGCCAGTTTGCCGAACTGCACAAACGGCTTTGGAGCTGGGGCGGCGTGCCTCTCGTCTATCGTGCCGCTCCTGGCCGCATCCAGCTGTTCCGCTGCGCGCATCAACCGGACTTTGTTGGTCCAGACAATGTCCCCGTTTGCCGGCCCATCCGAAGTCTATCCGTCGGAGCCAAAATCGCCGCTCAGGACGTGTGGTGGAATGCGGCGCGGATCCGGAATGGCACAATCTGGGATGACCCGATCGCATGTGACCTCATGCTCTCGGCGCAGAAATCGGCGCACCGTACACTCGTCGAAGAAGTTCGAGCGCTCGCCAAGCAGCTCACCGATAGTCGCTTGCTCGAGCCGCGCCTGCTCCGTCGACTGCTTATTCTCGCACTGCTCATAGCTTATCTCGAGGAGCGTTCGGTTCTCCTGCCCAAGGATTTCGCCCGCGCGCGCAAGGGCGCGACCCGCTTCTTCGAGGTGCTAGGCGATGGCGCCGCGTTGGTGAAATTGCTGGAAGCTCTGGAAGGGCGTTTCAACGGTCATGTGTTTCGCCTGACCGACGAGGAGCGCACTGCGTTGCTTGCGAGCACCGAGCTCGCAAACTATGCGCGACTGGTCGAGGGCCGCGAAGATGCGACGGGCCAGCTGAGCCTGTGGCGGCTCTATTCGTTCCGTGACCTGCCGGTGGAGTTGATCAGCAATATCTACCAGCTCTTCGTCAAGGATGCCGCGAGTTCGGTCTACACGCCGCCCGCGCTGGTTCGCTTGATGCTCGAGGAAACTCTGAGTTGGGAGCGGCTGGATACGCTGATGGCCGGTGACGGCGTCATCCTCGATCCGGCATGTGGTTCGGGCGTTTTCCTGGTGGAAGCCTACAAGCGGCTGGTGCTGCACTGGCGACTTCACAATGGATGGGCCCGTCCTGGCATCGATGACTTGCGCCCGCTACTCCAGCGTGTGCACGGGATGGACGTTGAAGAAGGAGCTATCGAGCTTGCTGCGTTCAGCTTGTGTCTCAGCCTCTGCGATGCCCTTCAGCCCGAGGAAATCCGCGCAAGCGTGAAGCTTTTCCCGCCGTTGGCCGACGTGACGCTGCATTGGAGTTGCTTCTTCGAAGCCAAGGAACGGGGGGTCCTGAAGGCACCAGTCGCAGTGGTGGTCGGCAATCCTCCGTTTGAGTCGACTCTCACGACGGACGGTGCCAAGCGGAGCTATGCCGCTTACACCAAGACCCATGGCCTGCTTGCGGACATGCAGCTTGCATACCTCTTCCTGCATGAGGCGATAGAGCTTCTTGCGCCAAATGGGATACTGGCCTTGGTCGAGCCGGCTGGTTTTCTCTACAACCAGAACGTCGCACCGTTCCGGGGCGGCATCTTCACCCGTTGGGGTGTGAGAGAGATCCTGGACTTCGTCTCCGTTCGAGGGCTCTTCAAAAAGGGCGAGGCCGACCCCAAGATCGTCGTCGTACTTATAGAGGCGGTCGCACCTGTCGCGGATGGGCGCATTCTACACGCCGTGTTTCGTCGCAACGGACGCGCCACGGCGGAGCAAGGGTTCGATATCGACTATTACGATCTCCATTGGGTGCGGAACACGCAGGCGAGGGAGTCCGCCGATATATGGAGATCGAACCTCCTCGGCGGCAGCCGCGTACACGATTTGATTAGGCGCCTCCGGCAGTACCCAACGCTACGGGATATCGCGACACGCCACGAGTGGGACTTCGGTGAAGGCTACATCGCAGGCGGGAAGGATGTGTCTCGGTCCGCTGAGCATTTGATCGGTCAGCCGCTGCTCCCGACCGAAGCGCTGTCCGACACCGGAATTGATGCCACCCATCTGCAGATAGTGCCGGACCAGCCGATCGAGGGTCCTAGGTCTGTCAAGCGGTTCACGCCTCCGTTCCTGCTGGTCAAAGAAAACGAGGATCTTCATCACGGGCTCTGGCAGGGCGACTATCTGACCTACAAGCACCGCATTATGGGTTTTGCGGCAAAGAAGCGCGATCTTACCCGGTTGGAGGCGATCGAGGCGTGGTTGCGCAAGGAGCAAACCGTGCTCAGGGCGTATGTCGCGGGGATCAGCGCCAGCCTCTTCGTGCAGCGCGCCACTGCAATCCTGCAGGCGGACATCCTCGCCCTACCGTATCCGGAAGACGAGGATCTCGACCTCAGCGACAATGAGCGCATCGTCGCTCAGGACATTGTAGACTATCAGCGCGAGTTCGTCCGGCTTGGCACGGGGTCGGCACTGATGCGCGTCGCGCCCGAAGACGCGCTCGGCAAGTTCGACGCGACCTTTACCGTGCAGATTAACGCCGTCTACCCACGCAAGCCGCTACGCGCTGTGGATCGCTACCATTGGACCGGCGCCATATGCGGCGCGTATGTTTTCGGGGATGGGGTCGTAGACTGGTCGGGTGCCGATGAGCTGCGGGCGAAGCTGGATGCATTGTTGCAGGAGCGTCGCGGCTCCAGTCTGACGATCACACGCATTACGCGCCTGTATGATCAGGGCTTCGTCTTTCTTCTCAAGCCCGATCGGCACCGGTTCTGGACGCGGTCGATTGCGTTGCGCGATGCCGATGATGTTCTCGCGGATCTTCGGGCACAGGGTTTCTAGCGTGCTGGCGGACGAAGACGGGGCCACGGTTCAGACCGGCACGCTCGGCGCCGACATCCATTTTCCGGGAGAATGGCTGGCGTCTTTGGTCGGATTTATTGCCGCAGCGTTGCCTGGTTGGCGCGACGATCCTAGACGGCCGGCCAAGACCGGCGAAACCGGATTGACGGCACAGCTTTGCGCGCGACTGAACAGCTTCAGTCGCCACTCGCCTGGATGGGATTTCCTGCAGTTCCGTCGCGAAGAGCCCGACGATGTTCGCGCGGGGCGTTCCATCGATCTCGTCGTCGCACCCAGTGGCGCCCTTATTTGGATCGCCGGCCGCGAATACAGCGAGTATCGCACTCTCCTGCCCATAGAGTGCAAACGGCTGCCGACCCCGACCGGCAAGGATCGGGACGAGCGGGAGTATGTGTTCAGCCAGTTCAGCTCCACTGGCGGGATTCAACGATTCAAGGCAGGTCATCACGCTGCAGGACATGCTCGCGCGGCCATGATTGGCTACGTCCAGGACCGAGACATACCCTTCTGGCGCACGCAGCTCGATGCATGGATCGATGGGTTGGTCGCCACCGCGGTTCAAGGTTGGTCCGCGGACGACAAGCTGGCTTTGGCGGAACACAATAGCGCGACCGGGATTGCTTCGTTGCAGTCGACACATCGACGCGATGCCGACCTCGAGCCGATCCTTATTGACCATCTCTGGATCGAGATGTAGCCGATGACGCTGTTCCGATGGCAGAACTGCTATGCGGATGTCGCGGCCTCCCGGCATGACCGGACGATCAGAGCCTACCTCGATGACGTGATCCTCCCGGCCTTGAGTTCCCTCGATCGCCGCATCGATGACCTCGGCCGTAACAGAGAGCCGTGGGCCGCGTTCGAGAAAGGCGACATCGAGGACGTCTTGCGCGAAACGAAAATGGCCTTCGCGCTCGCGATGCAGTCGATCTGGGAGCGGCAACTGAGGTCATATCTGCTGGGTTGCGCGAGGGAGCTTCGCCCGGGAGAGCCGGTAGACAAGAGGATCGAGGTGGCTGACTGGAAGGGATTGCGGAAGCTGTTTAGCGAGCTGCGCGGCATCGGGTTGGAGGCGTTCCCCAGCTTTGAGGCACTCGATACGTTACAGCTGCTGGGAAATGCTTGTCGGCATGGCGACGGTGCCTCCGCGGTACAATTGTCCCGGCGTTGTGCCGATCTCTGGCGGCCAATCCCGCCCATGCCGTTTGGCGATCAGCTGCCGCAGGTCAATCTCCAGACAGTGGGGGCGATGGACGTACCGATCGAACGTCTGTGCGGCTTCGTCGATGCAATTGTCGAATTCTGGCAGGATGCGGAGTACATCTACAACGAAAGCATCCAATCCAAGCACCCATCCCTGGAGAGCAGGCTCGCCCGCGAGCGTGTTGAACGGAAATGGATGCCACCGGCTGCGAGGACAGAGGCAGGCAGTCATGGCGAATGATGTCGACGAGCGAATTGTAGAGGCCATGCGGCTCGGCTCCGTCAGCTCGTCCCGCTGGCAATCCTATACGTGGAAGAATGAGCTTGCCGAGCAGAAACGGCGCATAGGCCTTCACTTGGAGGAGGTGTTCGCTGAAGCTGAGATGAAGCACAATCCGTACCACATGCTGGAGCGGGCTATCGGTGTTGCGGCAGTATGCATGCGGCGGTTAATCGAATGTCGGCTGGTAACAGACCGCTTCCGGGAGTCGCAGTTGGAGGTGCACGAAGTACCGGCCCGGGCCGGTGTCGAATGGCGCGAGACTTTCTTGAGCGAAACCGCGGGGGCGATCTTCGACAACTACGATGTGCGCGTGCGCAAGATCGAGCGGCGAACACCCAAAGTCATCGCGGACAAGATGCTCCACGCAAGGGTCATCGGTGTGCTGTCCGGTAGCACCTATCTGCCGGACGGGTTGCTCGTCGCCTCCGACACGCAGCGCAAGATCAACCTGTTCCACTTCACGCCGGCCGAAATCGCAGTCATCTTCGATGCGTTCCTCACAGACCAGGTTCAGCTTTCGACCGATACCTACGCCGATGCGGACGTGCATGGACCCATGGACCAACTCGGGTCGTTGCGCGGCGCGAGTGAGATCAGTAGGCGGAGCCTCTCTCGATATCGCTCCCTCGGCAACCAGCTTGTGACGGCGAGGCGGAAGCGAGAGACTGTGTCGAGATGGGAGCTGGGCCGGCGGTGAGCGATTTCAGGGATTTCATCGCGGGCGATGCTGGCCGCAGGCGCGCTACCACGCGCGTAAGCGGCGGCGCGTCCACATCACAATCGATGACATCGAGCCCCAGCCGAAGAAGATGTCAGATGCTGACCGGGACGAGTTCCAGATCGCGGTTGCACAGCAGCTAAGCAAGCGCGGCGATCGTTCCGCCGTCAAGCGCAGCTATTCGCCCGTCCTGCTTCCGATGTCCTCTTGGCCGTCGGCAAAGTCGGGCATGATGTCACCAGCCAGCAGCTTCTCCTTTGAGAGCAGTCCGGCATCCTCGAGCGCCTCGAAATCCGGCAGGTCGCGCAGCGTGTCGAGCCCGAACTCCAGAAGGAACTCTTTTGTCGTCACGTAGGTGTATGGCGCGCCCGGCGTCGGGCTACGCGGACCGGAAGCGATCAGGCCGGCACCGCGCAGATGACCAATAAAATCGCGACTGATCTCCTTGCCGAAGAAAGACGACAGCTCGGCGCGGGTGATCGGCTGGAAGTAGCCGATGCACATCAGCACGAGCACCTCTGACTGCGTCAGGTCCGCCGCGCGCTCGTTGCCGCCGACCGCGGCGCGGATGGCGTCTGCATAGGCAGGCCGGGTCAGGTGTTTCCAGCCGCCGGCGACGGCGACGAGGTCATAGGGTCGACCGCGCAGTTCTTCGCGGATGTCGTCGATGAGGAGATCAATGCTGCAGCTTTTTCCGACGATGCGGGCGAGCGTTTCGCGGTTGACCGGCTCGCTGGCCGCAAAAATCGTTGCTTCGACACGGTTCATCCATTCGCGCCAACGCGCTTCCGGCGGCAGGTGATCCAGCTCGCGGTCGAACAAATGGTCATTTGATCGACCATCGTCGGACCGCCCTTTGCCTCTTTTTGTCCGCACCGCTTCTACCATTTGCTCTCAAAGCCCGTAGATGCGGAAGGTCGGGCGACCGGACAGTTCACGCACCGCGCCGAGTTCGACCAGCCGGTCGAACAGGCGGCGCAGCCCACGGTCACTCATGCCTGCGATCTTTTCCGAGGCAACGATCGCATCGTCGGACAGGAGCTTGTCGACAACAGCGTCCGCCGCCTTGGCCCTGAGTTTCGGCGCAACGGCAAGCAGCCGGTCCGCGCGGCGCTCGATTTCAGCGGAAAGATCAATCGCACGCAGCGCAGCGCGCGCCTGTGCGGCAAGCAGACTTTTGGCCAAATCGGCTTCCGTCTCGGCACCCGCAGCCTGGTCGGCAGTCGCCGGTCGACGCGGCCGGCCCTTACCCACTCCCAAAGCCTTCTCCGCACCCAGCAAAGGCACCGCATGCGCCCAACCCAGCCGCTGCGCCAGCAGTGCGTCGGCGAGCCAGGCTCCGACCGTGCGTCCGAAGCCGTAAATCTCCGCGGCCGCGAAGGCCCCGACCAGCGTTTCGACCGTCCCGGCGTTGGCGGCAAGCTGCAGAAGTTCGTCCACCAGATCGCTGACCGCCTCGTCGTCGCGGGCGTAACCGAACTCTTCCAATATCGCGGCGAGACTTCTCTTCGTGAGAAGCTCCTCGGCGGGCCGGGCTGCCAGCCGGCGCCAAGCCAGCAGCATCGATCCGGCCGGGCCGACAGACAAAAAATCGCCCGGGCGTGTGAGCAGCACGGCGTCGCGCAGCGCATTTTCATCTTCGACGCGGCCCGCCTGCTTCGCCGTTGCCGCGGCCGCCGCAAGCGCCAGGCGCTGCCGCCAGGCCCCCGCCCACCGCTCGTGCCGGCGGACCACTGCATCGAGCGCGCCGATGGCGGCGCCTGCGGCGAGCGCGACGTCCTCAAGGGCATTTGGCCCTGCGCCTTTTCCCGCAAGGCTTTGCGCATCCGCGGTGGCCCGGCGCAGCCAGGCCGGCACCGTTGCCAGCGGCGCGGTCGAAGGGGCGCCGGCAAGCGTGGCGTAGTGGCGCGGAGCGGGTTTGGGACGCAGAATCATCGCAATCACGATGAATCATCGCGGCGCTTTTGGCAATTGATTTGCGCAAAAACCGCCGCACCTGTCGTTCTGATAAAACGACCGATAATGTTGCACTATCAATCGTTCTGCTGGTTTCGATTATTGACTTATTATAACCTATATTACATCAGACGTGTCGTAACGTCTGTTGCAAGTTTGTTCGTGTAAATCGCCGGAGTGCTTAATTTCTGTAAACGAAACACGCCGTTCCTTACTGCAATCTTATGCGGTTTTCGAAGCGAGAATTACGAACACGCATTAAGCTTGAACTTGCTACCTCAAGGTCAGCTTTGCGCCCCAATGTCTTCCTAAAAGCTGATATTGCGTGCGAATACCGGGACGGGTCGGCTGCGTCAGAGCGGTCTCCGCCGAAGCTAGCCGGGATCGAGACGATATGGCTGAAATGGTTGGAGCAGGTGCCTCGTCTGCAGATCGGCGCACTGCATCTAGTGCATCAAGCCAGCAGCAAGAGCGACATGGGAAGGATAGTTCGATAACTTCGTAAAGCAGACAAGGTCGATCAGACAATCCCACAACGGCACCTTATATGGTCGGTACGAGGGATCGTATCCACCCTTCACCATAGGATAAAGTACCAAGATCAGCGATCTGAATCATCGGCGTGGCTTTCGTGCGGCCCCGTGGATCACCCCTCACGATCTCCCTGAAGTCTTCCGCTCGTAGCGACGCGTACCTTCGCATGCACGGGACGGCCGCGCGACCGCCTCAGAATGCTGGCATCCTCTGGGCCAGAGAGCCGGCTAAGCGGCCTCGAACGAACTTTGAGCGCATCGTCGGCACGGCAGGAAGGCGCAACCGCGTCAGCCGTTGCGAAAGGTGTAACCGTACCCGTTGATCGCCGGCGCGCCGCCGAGATGCGCGTAGAGGACCCTCGATCCCTCTGGAAAGAAGCCTTTCTGGACGAGGTCGATCATCCCTTGCATCGATTTGCCCTCGTAGACGGGATCGGTAATCATACCCTCAAGACGCGCACACAGGCGGATGGCATCCTTGGTTTCCTCGGACGGAATGCCATAACACGGGTACGCGTACTCCTCGAGCAACACAACGTCATCCTCGACGAGTTCCGTTTCGAGCTCGACGAGCATCGCTGTATGTTGGGCAATGCTTAGCACCTGCGCCTTGGTCTTAGCGGGGATGGCAGAGGCATCGATACCGATCACGTTGCGCTGTCGACCGTCCTCGGCGAATCCGACGAGCATCCCGGCATGCGTCGAACCGGTGACCGTGCAAACGACAATGTAGTCGAAGGCAAACCCAAGCTGTTTCTCCTGAGCCCGCACCTCCTCGGCGAATCCCACATAGCCGAGGCCTCCATTCGGGTGAACAGACGCCCCGGCAGGTATCGCATACGGCCTGCCGCCCCTTGCCTTGACCTCGTAAAGAGCCTTTTCCCAACTGCGGCGGATACCGATGTCAAAGCCCTCGTCGACCAGGTGCACCTCTGCTCCCATGATGCGGCTCAAGAGAATGTTGCCGACCCGGTCGTAGACGGCATCCTCATGGGGTACCCAGCTCTCCTGAACCAGGAGACATTTCATGCCGATCTTGGCGGCGACCGCGGCGACCATGCGGGTGTGGTTGGACTGCACGCCCCCGATGGTGACGAGCGTATCGGCATCTGACGCGATCGCGTCGGGAATGATGTATTCGAGCTTGCGCAGCTTGTTTCCGCCAAACGCGAGACCGGAGTTGCAGTCCTCGCGTTTGGCGTAGATTTCAACCTTTCCTCCTAAATGCTTGCCGAGGCGATCGAGCTTCTCGATGGGTGTGGGTCCAAAGGTGAGCGGATAGCGTTCGAACTTTTCCAGCATGTTCTCTCCTGCAACACGTGATTGAGCTGAACCAACTCCGCCCTCGCTCATGGGCTTTTGATTTGAAGCCAGCTGTGTCGTCGGACGTTGCAGAAGGCTCCCATTTTTCTTTCCAGCGCCGCGTTCGTCATCGAGACAAAGCCACCCGCGTGGGATGGCGTGCTGTGACGGCTATTATGTGTCAACCGAACCCAAACAGCTGGATTGACGCTAGACGGGCCAGGATGCGGTCATCTCTGCCCATTTCAAGCACACCAATGCTTGGACGGTCAGCACGATGTCCCTAGTTGATCCAAAGTGGCGTAGATTTCCCATGGATCACGACGCCTCGCCGGGGGCAGGGAAATGCCGGGCCAAGCTGAGGCACATCTGAAGATTCATTCCTCACCTCAGAGGTGGCTCGGTTTGTTTGGACAGGAATTCCCGATTTATAAGTGGAACACTGCCTCTGGTTAGGCCGCCTCGGGAAGCGGTAGCGGGGTGAAGTAGGCCTCATCTGGCGCTCTGCCGTCAAGGCTGGAATGCGGACGTCGCCGATTGTAGAAATCGAGATATTTTCCGATCGACGCCCGCCCTTCGCGAACGCTGTTATAGGCCTTGAGATAGACCTCCTCATATTTCACCGACCGCCAGAGACGCTCGACGAAGACGTTGTCGCGCCAGGCGCCCTTGCCATCCATGCTGATCCTGATCTCCCGGTCGAGCAGGACCTTGGTGAAGTCATGGCTGGTGAACTGGCTGCCCTGATCGGAGTTGAAGATCTCGGGCTTGCCGTATGTCGCCAGCGCCTCCTCGAGGGCTTCAATGCAAAACGCCGCATCCATGGTGATCGACAGCCGCCAGCTCAGTACCTTGCGCGTGAACCAGTCGACGACAGCAACCAGGTAGCAGAAGCCGCGGGCCATCGGGATATAGGTCAGGTCCGTCGCCCAGACCTGGTTGGGCCGCGTCACCGCCAGCTTGCCCAGCAAATACGGATAGATCTTGTGCCCGTCGCCCGGCTTCGAAGTGCGCGGCTTGCGGTAGAGCGCCTCGATACCCATGCGCTTCATCAAGGTGCGCACATGCAGGCGACCCGTCTCATAGCCTTCGCGCTTCAAAAGCTTCTGCAACATGCGGCTGCCCGCGAACGGGTAATCCAGGTGCAATTCGTCGATGCGCCGCATCAGCTTCAGGTCTGCCGCCGATGTCGGCTTGGGTAGGGAGTAGACGCTGCCGCGGCTGATCCCCAGTTCGGCCGCCTGCTTGGCAATCGGCAGTTCATGTTCCCGGTCGATCATCGTCTTGCGCTCCCCGACCAGCCGGCCTTGCCGAGCGCCGAGCCTAAAAAATCATTGGCCAGCGTCAGCTCTCCGATCTTGGCATGGAGGGCCTTTATGTCCACCGTCGGCTCCGATTTCTCCGCCGCGCCAAACACGTTCGAGGCCCCGTCCAGAAGCTGCTTTCTCCAATCCGTGATCTGGTTCGCATGCACATCATATTGCTGCGCCAGCTCGGCCAGCGTCTTTTCTCCCTTGATCGCCGCAAGCGCAACTTTCGCCTTGAAAGCCGGGCTGTGGTTCCGGCGTGGTCGTCTGCTCATTCGTGATTCTCCTGTTCCGGCACTCATGCCGATCTCAGGCAGAAATTCCACTTATCACCCTGTCCAATTTTGCCGAGCCACCTCTCCTCATCATGGTCTGCCGGCTGGGATCGAACTTCCTTGCAACTACCGAAATGCTCAGTCCTTTGGCCAGCTCTGCTAGCGCAGCCAGACCGCCAGATCAGAAAGAACACGCTTGCGAAATAGCCCACCTGAAGGAGCAGCGAACAAGCCAGCGTCGTGACGACCACTAGACGGATGGAATGAGAAGCGAAGTAGACAGTCAGCGCGTTGCTGCATAGGACCAACCACAGGACACGATGAAAAATTCTAAAGGGCAACGCCGTTCTCCTGGTTTGTCCCATCAAGTCATGCTGCGACCTGGTCGGCCGCAACATGGGTCTGGCAGTTCTTCGGGCAAACGCGGCCGCAGGCTCCGCAGCCAATGCAGCGGCCGGCATTATCGACAACCATGATCATGCGATTGAGCTCGCCATCGAAGTCGTCGTCCTCGCCGTCGCAGACGCCGAGGATTTCACCCGCGTCATCGACGCCGTGAAGGTGCATGACCTCGCGCGAGCAGACCTTGAAACAGCGCCCGCAGCCGATACAAGTCCTGCCATCTATAGCAGTCAGATATTCCGGCAGCCATATGGAGCCGTCGCGGGTGGTGAATGTGCTCCTCATCGTAAATTCTTCATTGCAGCGAGCTCTCTCTTGGCATCATCCAACTCGGCAAAAACGGCGTACGCTTTCTCGGCAACCTCCTCTATCTCAGTCCATTGGACCGGGAGATCCTCTGCAAGGTCGCGCAATTTCATCTTCGCAACTGCCGCACGCAGCTGAAGCTTTCGGACTTTCTTCCCCATCTCATCCAGGTTTGACATAAATCCTTCCTCGAAATCAGTTTCTTCACGGCCGCGCCACGGCGGGAAGCCAATAGCTGCAGTCGCATCGTCGACCAGTTTCGTACCGGCCTCCGCGAGTTTCCGGAACGTCTCGAAGCCAAACCGGTGGACGTCTCGACAGAACGACCAACCGCCCGGCCGTGGAAACCAGGCGCCCGAAGCCCCCATCGGTTTCATCTCCTTCATTGGCGATGTGATTAGGCCGGAGCGCTCCTCGATCGCAAGACTGACGGCGGTGTAAAACATGTCCAGCCTCCACAGCACGTCCGGATCAGGATCGCCGATGATGGGGATGGCACGGCGCTGTTCCTTCGTGATGATGAAGCCGGCCAGCAGCTCGGTGTCAGCCTTGCCTCGCCATGAGCCGTCAAAGTCTTGAGCACGGATCAGCCGCACGAGGCATTTGACAAACGGGGTGGCAAGGGCCGCCTCGTGCTCGTTTACAGCAGGGCTAACCGCGGCATCAGACATTTCACCTTCTCCTCAATTTCAGTCCTCGTCCTCGAAGGAGGATTTCTGTTTTCGGGGACCCCTGCTTCGGGCACACTTGCGCAGCCGACGTCCGGCTCCGGGCGGCCGATTCCACGCAATTTATGTCCCGCTGGCCGATCTTGAAGAGGTCCTCGACTGCGGGGTCTTCCACCGCGGCCAGAATCGCGTCGAGTATCCCGTCTCCCGCGATGCAGCCGGAGGGCATCGCAAGTTTTGAACTCCAACCTGCGGCAAGCGATGCGCCCTGTGCTGCAATGGACATACTTACCGCGGGCCCGCCGCAGAAACTGGACGAATTGGCCAGGGTTCAATTCCAATTGTCATCCCTTTGCGATCTTTGCTCATGAGGCGACTGCGGTTTGAGTTTCGGAAGTCTTGTTTTGCGGAACCACGCAAAGATCCGCGTAACAGGCGTGCTCACCCGTGTAGTTGGCCAGGGCTTGGAGCAATGGGCTAAGGTAGTACTGTTTGAAGTGGTCCGGCATTGTCTCCGGATCACCCAGAGATTTCAATGCCACCTCGATCAACTCCATCGCGCGATCCTTGTTGCCGCTCTCGTAATAATACTGAGCGACCGGGAGGTACCAACGGAATTTAAGGGGTCCGTCGCCTTGTGGGGGATTCAGTGTCAGGATCTGTTCCGAGAGCTTGTCGCCCATCGCAAAGCGCTCAGCACGGGGGAGATGGGAGTTGTCCATTTCCGGATCGAAGAGTTGGTTCAGGGCCATGACCATCCAAGACACGGCCTCGAATTTTTTGTCGATCGCGTCCTCGACTAATTGGCGCATGGCTGGCAAGCCGGCCCGCATGTCGCGCCGCTTGTGAAGCAGTAGATTCGCATGAGTTTCCCGGAACCCGCTATCATCTGGCATTAAGGCGAGGCCTTCTTCGATGGCCGTGAGTGCCGCCATCCAATCCTCGGCCTCCATCGCCGGCCGAAGTTTGGCGTATATCGGCATGGTCAGCGATAGTTCGCGTGCTGTGCGTTGGTTACTAGCGACTCGCCGTGTATCGGCGGCTTTCGCTTCATCGCTGCTGCGCCAGCTGCCGTTAAGAACCTTCGGCAAAACGTCCTCGAGGTCCGCCGGGTCGCCGATAAAGGCGATGTGGCCGTCTCGGTCGACCACGAACGAGGCCGGAATCCCGACGGACAAGCTGGGTTCCATCCAAAGCTTGTTCATTTCGCCTGTGTGGTCGAACGCGATCCGATAGTTCAGATTCGAGCACTTTTCGGTCAACCACGCGTCCAACTTGGTGCGGGCCTCTTCGGCCGTTGGAGCGCCTTCAGAAGTCGCGACTCCGACGACCTCAAGTCCGCTGTCCTTGTATTTCTCCTGCAGCTGCACCAGGTGGGGCATCGCCGCCACGCATGGTCCGCACCAAGTTGCCCAAAATTCGACGATGTACACTTTGCCGGGCTGGAAGTTCGTGAGGGGCTGGCCACGCGGCCAGTCCTCCACTTTGATCGAAGGAGCCGGGGACTCCATCTGCAATACCATGTTGCTCTCCAAAGCTATTGCCAAAGGTTGCGCGCTTTATGCGCGAGCTTGTTTCCCTCAGGCGGGGCAACACGGGAAAGGAGAGCATCGCTCGTCTTGTTCGTCTGCATGCAGTCAGCCTTCACTCAGTGTTGCCGCATCTCAATTCGCAAAGGCCGTGCCAGCACGCTCAGCGCGCAATAAGCCCATGATTGCGCTTTGAAAAACCCCAAGTGTCCAAGATGTCCGGTTGTATTGAACCCGACATATTTTCTGCCGCTGTCAGGTTTTGGACACGCATCACGCGCTTCGCGCCGCCGGAAAAAGCGTGGCCTCGGACGACGCAACATATATTCGGATTGAGGGACGAGCAGATGGACATCATGACTGCGCGGGCCACGCCATGCTCCTATCATCGTCCGCTTCACGCCACCTGGCCCGAGCTTCTTGCTCCGGTCCGGCCGGCTATTGCGGATCTCGCCACTTGCGATTGCAAGGTGGCTGCTCGATCCGACCGCGTGTGCCCTCCTCGCTCCGCCTGGGCGATTGAATTCCTAGTTGGCGGCATAGGAGTTCTTACGACGAAGCCGGTCCAGCTGCGGCTCGCGAATACCGCCATCGCCAGATTGACGATGATGATCGTGGCGAAAAAGCCCAGGATGAGTGGCGGCATGTACCGTCCGGCGAGCTCTCTCCGGGATTTTTCTGGTCTCGTGTCGTTATCTTCTGTGTCCCCTGTGCTCAGGCGCTACAGGGACCGCCTGATGCGAATGTGAGCGTTGTCGGAATTGACCAGCCCGAAAACCGCCCGGTCGCCACGCGGGTCGGGCCGGGCCGGCTGAAAACGCTGAAAATGCAGCCGCCCTCGCCGCTACTGGCTACCGTCCCAGGCGATGATAACGTAATTGATGCCATAGATTCCCGCCGACTACGGCCAAGAGAACAACCGTCTCGACTTGAAGTTGGGGCCTCGGCCACGGCACGGTCATTGCGTGGTTCAGCTCCCAGCCAGTGAAGGAGATCGCGATAGCGCGCATGCGATGCCGGGTCCGAAGTCGGGCCTGCCGCGCTGAAACGACTCTCCTTCTCGATCCGACGCCGACCTTCGAAGCGTGCTTTTGAGTGCATTTAAGAGCGCTCTGTACCTCTGCCCGACCGGTCTCCGCGTTGCGGATCATCTCCGGGCGAAGAGAACCCCCGAGAGCGCGCTAGACACGTCCGATGGTCTCGGCGACGGCGCGTGCACATTGGCTCCGAGGAGCTTCGCGAAATTTCCCGCGTTTGCCGTGACCCTTCTCCCAATTGGCAGCAGGATCGGTGACCAGGAGAGTCGAGCTTTGAACAGCATCGGTGCAACTCCCGAACCAGTCATCGAGCCAAAAACAGCGGCAATGTCGGCTTCTCAAAGATCCATCTCGTCGCACCGCCAAAGAGCCGCTCACGCAGCCGGCGGCTGCCATAAACGCCCATGACTATCATGTCGGCAGAAATGTCGATTGCGTGCTGCGCAAGCACCGTGGCCGCCGGTTTGCCGGCACTTGGCAGTAGGTCAACCGACACCCGAGCACCGTGCCGAGTGAGATAGGCAGCGATGTCGGCTCCAGGCTCCGCGCCGTTCCCGTTGTAGTTCGCCTTCGGATCGACCAGGGCGACACGAACTTCCTCAGCAACGCATAGGAGACCCAGCGCTTCCCGAACAGCACGGGACGCCTCGAGTCGTGAATCCCAACCGACCAGGACGCGCCGTGGCCACAGGGTCGCCTCAGCGCCCTTCGGCGCAATAAGCACCGGCTTTCCCGTATCGAATAAGCTGCCGTTTATAACAAGAGGTCCGAGAATACTGTCGTTGAGAAGTGCGGGGCCAACAATTGTCAGGTCGGCGCAGAGCGCCCGCTGTCGCACAACCTCACCCACGCCGGTCGCATCGCAATAATCGGTATCGACGTCATAGGAAAGGCACATGGCTCTCAGCAGCTTCTGGATATCCTTGGAGCGCTTTTCCTGTCTGGCCACCTCCTGTGAAAACCTGTCGATTTGCCGAAACCGATTGTTCAATCTGGCAATTGTCTGTCCACGTCCCGTAGGCCACTCGGGGATACCATCTCCGATCGGCGGATATGACATAGCGAGCATCGGAGCCGGTATAATCCGTACGGAAAGGTGCGCGCCGACTTCGGCACACAAGCCGGCAGCAGTTCTGATGTCCTGATCGGAATGGTCGGCGCCGGTCACACAGAGTACGGTTTTAAAACCCATTTGCCTGCTTCTTCCTGAGTATGCGTTTAGGGGCGTTTCAGGCCGCAAGACCGGCTCACGGCGAGGGTGGGAGTGCCACCACACCCGGCACTTGATTCAGTCGGCCGGCTTCTCGAGCAAGTAGCCGGCCGACCTGACGGTGCGAATGTCGCTGTCGGGCGAAGCTGACTTCAGGGCTTTTCTGATCCGGCTGATATGGACATCGACGGTGCGTGGTTCGACATGGATGTTGTCCCCCCAGGCCCTGCCGATAAGCTCCTCCCGGCTGAAGACCTTGCCGGGAGCTTCAATCATAAGCCGCAGCACGTTGAACTCGATGAGTCCGAGGTGAATGTCGTGGCCATTGCCGCGAATCCGGCGGGCATCGAGCTTCATCTCGAGGCCGCCACAGGTGAGCCAGCCGCCGTTTTCAAGACCATTTGCGCCCCGCTTCGGCAGCGCCAGCCTCGCCCGTAGACAGTCGAGCAGCTTGGCCGGGTCGATCGGCCGCACAAAGATCTCGTCAATGCCAGCTTTCAGGAGATCGAGGTGCTGGTCCTCGGCGCCGCGCGCGATCAGGGCAATAACGGGCAGGTCGGCCGTCCGCGGCTCCTCCTTGAGGCGGGCGCAGATTGTGGCTCCCGTCGCGCTTGCTGGCACGCAGTCCAGCACGACGGCGTGGAACTCCCGTTGTTCGGCCAATACAAATGCTTCCTTCGCGCAGCCTGCCTGCTCACTCGCGAAGCGGTCCGCCTCCAGAATGTGGCTATAATTCAGATAGAACTCCGCATCTTGCGAACAGATCAAAACGAGTGGCTTCTTCGGCGCTACCCCAAGAGCCCCCTCATCGACCTGGCCCGCCTCGGCTTCCGTGGGCTGGCTATCGCGCTCGCTCAAGATTGTCATGGCCCCCCTTGCTCGAAGATCCGCTTCATCACGCACGCGCCACCTCGGGATAGGTCTCGATGGTAGCGATTGCGTCGCCGACCAGTTTCGTGCCGGCCTGAGCGAGCTTCCGGAACGTCTCGAAGCCGAACCGGTGGACGTCGCGCAGGGTCTTCGAAAGCACGACCAGCCGTCCGGCCGTGAAGAGCACGCGCCCAAAGCCCTCATGGCTCATCTCCATCATCGGCGATGCCATCAGGCCGCAGCGCTCCTCGATCGCAAGCCCGACGGCGGCATAGAACTTATCGAGCCTCCACAGCACGTCCGGATCGGGATCGCCGATGATCGGGATCGCACGGCGCTGTTCCCTGGTGATGATGAAGTCGCCCAGAAGCTCGGCATCCGGTTTGCCTTCCCATGACCCGTAGGAATCCTGAGCACGGATCAGCCGCACGAGGCATTTGACGAACGGGGTGGCAAGCGCCGCCTCGTCCTCGGCGACAGCAGTGCTAGCCGCGGTATCTGACATTTCGCCTTCTCCTCATTTCAGTCATCCTCGAAGGACGGTTTCTTCTCGGCGACGCCTGCCTCCGCCAGCACCTTGCGCAGCCAGGGGGGAGGACACGTCCTGAGCATCATCTGCGTGCGCAACAGCACCTCCTGGATGGGTTGGGGGTGCGGCACCTTGATCGGATGGATTTTTGCCGAAACTACCTTGGCCGCCGAAGGCCCGCCGATCGCCAGACAGAACAGGAGATGACAGCCCTTCAGCGCCTCCACCTTCGGCATGATGCGGTCATCGCCCTCGCTCCGATGCTCCCCGCTCTCGTCGGAAACGTCATCGAAGGCCACGGCTTCCACGAGGTTCCATTCCACGCGCGTCACGTCGTAGACAGCAAAGCGCTTGGCCGACCCGAAATGGGCATTGAGGTCCTTCATGTCGTGCGTGGCGATGGCCACGCGCAATGCGCCTGCTCGTCTTTCCGGCATCGGTGCGTGAACCTCGTCAGTGACGAGTGAGAGGCGACGAACGGAGCTCATCTGGCATTTCTCGCTTACGGAGTGGATCAAGTGCCTCAGGCGTCGGCGCGTGCTGGTTGGCCTGGAAGATGTTGGCAACTTCGAAGATCAGGTCGCGGGTGCCCTGATAGAGGATTGTGAGCTTGTGCTGGCTGCCGAGCCGGTCGAAGACCGGGAAGCCGACGCGCATGAGCGGAATGCCAAGGCGCTGCGCCGCCTGGCGGCCATGGGAATGGGTGACGAGAAGATCAGCGCCCGCGGCAAGAGCTTCCAAATCGCCGAGATCGCCGATCTGAACCGACTGCGCCGGTACTTTTTCCAGAATTTTCGACATATCGGTCGTGGAGACCGCCGCCGCGATTTCGGAGCCCATGCCGACGAAGAAGGTTGCGAGTTGATAGAGTTGGTCTGGTTCAGCAGCGATCGCAATTTTCTTGCCTCCGAAATGGAAATGCCCGTCGAGCAACGCATCCTGCAATTGCGCCCGGCGACGGCGCACCCCGGCCGGCACCGACGCGCCTGAAATCGCGGACAGCAGCGAGACGAACCGGTCAGCGCCCTTCAATCCGGTCAGCGACTGGAACAAGACGTAAGGCACGCCGGTCAATTTCTGCAGCATCTCGGCGGGGCGGCGCATATGCTCGCCGATGGCGATACAGTGCTCGGCCGTGCCAAGCTCGCGGATATCCTCGACGCTGGTGCCGCCATAGGTGGTCGTGACCCAACGGTCGGGCACAGTACCGTCGAGTGAGCCTGAGACGTCCGGCAAAATCACCGGCTTCAGCCCAAAGCTTTCAACCATCTCACGCAAATGCTCGATGTCAGCCACAGTGAGGTTCCAGCCGGGCAGGATCGCGATCTTCTTTGACTGCCGCACCTGCTCGCCAGGGCGTGTAATGCCTTCGATCATCGCGGTGACAGCCTTGGCCCAGCCCTCTTCGATCGCGCCGTCGAAATCCGGCGTGTTGGCCAGCACGATCTCCGTACCCGCGATCTCTTCCGCGCGCTTCAGCCTGATGCTGGCGATATCGCCTGCGCAATCTTCGCCACGGGTTTCCACCAGCGCCGTCGTGCAGACCCCGATCAGCTTTGGCTTTGTGCGGACCTTGAGGTTGAGGATCGCCTCTTCCAGATTGTCCGCCCCGCCGAGGATCGTCGTCACTTCGTCCATCGCGGTGGTCTGCAAGGGGATCGCTTCCTTGAAATGCCGCACGAAGAGCACGAGCGCGAAGCTGGTGCAGCCCTGGCTGCCGTGGAACAGTGGCATCGCGCCCTCGACCCCAAGAAAGGCCAAGGCCGCACCCAGCGGCTGTGACGACTTCAGCGGATTGACGGCTGCCGATTTGGTCTGGGAAAGAATGCGGGCCATAGGCTTCCTCAACGCTCGCCGCAATCGTCGGCCGTCGTGCCGGCAAATTCCTGGACAGCGTGCAACGTCGCGGTCTCGCTCTTCGTGCCCGGCAGTTCGTCCTCGACCGCAGGCTGGCAATCCCACGGTGCCGGCACGCGCACCTGGGACCAGATCGGGTTATGAATGGCGAGGTCGATCTGGCGTACGAGTTCCACCATGCCGTCATAGCCCGCATAAGGGTGTTGGCGCTCCTGGTTGATATCGAGCCAGGGTGTCTTGGCCTTGAGCGCGATGAATTGCGTGCGCCCGCCCGACAGCATGATATCGGCCTTGTGTTCTGAGAGCATGGCGTAAAGCTCGCTCGCTGCCATCTGCTCGAACATGTGGTTGTCGTCCTTCAGGATCTGCTTGATGCGCTCCTTGTCTTCGACTGTGGATTTCTTGACCGAGGTGCCGACGATCTCCATGCCGATCTCCATCAGCGCGTGGACGATCGACCAGGACTTCACGCCGCCTGTATTGAGCAGCACGCGCTTGCCTTGAAGCCGCCGCCGGTAGGCTTCGAGCTTCCTCCACGCAATCGCCTCTTCCACTGCGATCAGCGTCTGTGTGCGGTTGAGGATCTCGCGATCGGCACCCTTCCTCACGAGCAGCTCAGCAATGTTGCGAAGTGCTTCCGAGGTGTCGGTAATGCCGTAGAAGGAGCCTTCGAAGAACGGGATGTCCCAGCGCTCCTCCATCTTGCGGGCAAGATTGATGAGTGCCGTCGAGCACACGACGATAGCCGCCCGGGCGCGGTGCGCGGAAGCAACGTCAAGGTAGCGCGCGTCGCCCGGAATGCAGGCGCGCACCCGGATGCCCAGCCGATCAAGCAGCGGCTTCACCAGCCAGAACTCGCCGGAGAGGTTGAATTCGCCAAGGATGTTGATGTCGTACGGCCCGGCGTCGTCGGGTTCTACTGTGCCGATGACGTGATCGAGCAACGCCTCGGCGGCGAGCTTGTTGCCGAGGTTCTTGGAGCCGGCCAAGCCCGGCGCATTGACCGGCACCACGGCCAAGCCGAATTTTTCCCCCGCACGCTTGCACACGGCCTCGATGTCGTCGCCGATCAGCGCCGTCACGCAGGTCGAATAGACGAAGATCGCTGACGGCGCATAGGCTTCCCTAATCTCGCGGATCGCCTTGAAAAGCTTGCGCTCACCCTGCCCCATCACCACGTCGAGTTCGGTCAGATCGGTTGTGAAGCTTGTGCGCCAAAGCGTTGCTCCGGACGAAGCCGCTCCGCGGTTGTCCCAGGAATTGCCCTCGCAGGCGAGCGGCGCATGGACCAGGTGCGCGACGTCGGTGATCGGCTGCAGCACGATCTTGGCGCCGTCAAAGGCGCAGCCGCCGGCTGCCGCGCCGGGGGTCAGCGGCTTCGAGCAACCCTCTTTGCGCGCCTTGGCATCCTTGCCGCGGTTTTTATCGCAGGCGGGCTCGTTGAAGACATCCTGGATTTTGGCGCTGAGCAAGGACATTGCGTCGGTCTCCAAAAGTGCATTGGAAGGCGGCCAGCCTCGGCGAAAGGCCGGCCGCCGCTGCTAGCGGGTGAGGTCGTAGGAATAGTCCGTCACACCCGTCTCGCTTGTCTCGCGATCGAGCTTGTCGAAGATCTTGTCGAGGATCGTCGTCAGGACGCGCAGCCCGCCTTGGTAGCCCATCAGCGCAAAGCGATGGTGATGGTGCCGGTCGAAGATCGGGAACATCAGTCGGATCAGCGGCGTGCCGGTGTCGCGCTCCAGATACTTGCCATAGGAATTGCCGATCAGCAGGTCCACCGGCTCGGTGAAGAGCAGCGAGCGCATCGCCCACAGGTCCTTGCCGGCCCAGACCTGGGCATCCTTGCCGAAGGGCGAGGATGCAAGCAGTTCCTTCATCTCGGCTCCCCATGCCGAGCTGCCGTTGGTGGCGAGGCAATGGGTCGGCTCGCCGCCGGTCTCCATGACGAAGCGGGCCATGGCGTAGACGAAGTCCGGATCGCCGTAGATCGCATATTTCTTGCCGTGCAACCAGGACTGGCTGTCCGCCATGGCGTCAACCAGTCGGCCGCGCTCAAGGCGGATTGTCTCGGGGATCTCCTTGCCGGAAATCGCCGAGACCTTCATCAGGAATTCGTCCGTCGCCTGGACGCCGAGCGGGTAATGGAACGAGGCCGTCGCCTGCCCGACTTGCTCGCAGTAGTCCAGCGTTTTTCGGGTGTTGTAATACTGTAGCGAAAGTGTCGCCTCGGCGTTGAGTGCCTCCTTCACGTTTTCGATTTTCGTGCCGCCATCATACATGCGGTATTCACCGTCCGACGGCGTGTCGAACTGGTCGGAGGCGTCCTGGATGAAGGTGTAGGACACGCTCATCAGTTCGAGCAGGCGCTTGAGTTCCCGGTTGTTGCCGACGCAGAAGCCGTCGAAACCGGGAATGATGTTGATGGTTCCCCCGGCTTCCGTGCGCTCCTGGCCTTTCCAGAAGTGCTCCAAAATGCCCTTGACCATTACGTCATAGCCATCGACATGGCTGCCGACGAAGGCCGGCGTGTGGGCGAAGGGCACGTCGAAGTCGCGCGGGACCGAGTTTTCGTCCTTGGCGTTCTCGATGAAGCTGTGCAGGTCGTCACCAATGACCTCCGCCATGCAAGTCGTCGAGACGGCGATCATCTTCGGATCGTAGAGCTGGTAGGTGTTGGCGAGCCCGTCGACCATGTTCTTCAGGCCGCCAAATACTGCCGCATCCTCGGTCATCGAGGAGGAAACCGCCGAAGCAGGCTCCTTGAAATGGCGCGACAGGTGTGAGCGGTAATAGGCTACGCAGCCCTGGCTGCCGTGAACGAAGGACATGGTTCGTTCGAAGCCGGCGGCCGCGAACACCGCGCCGAGCGGCTGGCAGGCCTTGGCGGGGTTCACGACAAGCGCTTCGCGGGCGAGGTTCTTTTCGCGGTATTCCCACGTCTTGGTGAATTCGCGTTGATCGGTAACGATCTGATCCGGGTGCGGACATTCGAAATTCAGCTTCTTCTCCGCGAGCATCTGCCTGTATTCCGGCTCGCGGAACAGGGGAGCGTGGTCGAGAATTTTTTCAGCCGACTGCGGCATTGGTGATTACCTCTTTTTCATCTGGCCGCCCCAAAAGGCAGCTCAGGGACGTCGAGACGTTTCAGGTGTCCCGCGGGCCACGGGGCCGCGGGCGTTAATCGTCTCCCTTGGGGGAGACCAGGCTAAGGCCGGGTGTTATTCGGCAGCCATCGCCCGCCCACGGCTCGGGCTTTTTTTCCAAGGGGCGTCGTACAGGCCCCAGACCGGGTTGTTGATGGCAAGATCCACGTCGCGGGCGAAAATGGCAAAGCCGTCATAGCCGTGATACGGTCCTGAATAATCCCAGGAGTGCATCTGGCGGAACGGTATGCCCATCTTCTGCACGGGGTATTTTTCCTTGATGCCCGAGCCAACGAGATTAGGGCGAACCCCCTCGATGAACTTCTCCAACTCGTAACCGGTCACGTCATCATAGATCAGCGTGCCGTTCCTTACGTAATGGCCTGTGCGCTGATAGTCGTCGTTGTGGGCGAACTCGTAGCCTGTGCCGACGATCACCATGCCGAGGTCCTCGTATGCTGTGATGACGTGGCGGGGGCGCAGTCCGCCGACGTAGAGCATGACAGTATTGCCTTCGAGGCGCGGCCGGTACTT
Source organism: Mesorhizobium sp. AR10 (assembly GCF_024746795.1). Classification (NCBI taxonomy): domain Bacteria; kingdom Pseudomonadati; phylum Pseudomonadota; class Alphaproteobacteria; order Hyphomicrobiales; family Phyllobacteriaceae; genus Mesorhizobium; species Mesorhizobium sp. AR10. Next base: position 670,811 of record NZ_CP080523.1, on the reverse strand, counting down.
GGCGATGACGGCATCAACAAGCGGTCTGTACTTGGCGATAACCTTCTCAGTCTTCTCCTCGATTTCAGGGCCAAAATGCCTGGCTATCTTGCGCAGGGAGGCTTCGATCTGGGAGGGGCCGAAGAAATTGTACTCCATCCAGGCGACGCCATACTTTTCCTCCATGTGCCGGCAGATGTAGTTCATCGATCTGTAGCAATGGATGAGATTGAGCTTGGCCTTCGGCGCGCGCTCGATTTCGGCGAGCGTGGCGTCGCCCGACCAGTTGCCGACCACGCGCAGCCCTATCTCCTCGAGCAGGATACGCGAGGCCCAGGCGTCGCCGCCGATATTGTAGTCACCGATCACGTTGACGTCGTACGGGCCGGCCTCGAACTCCACGTCCTTCTTCTCGAAGACCCAGTCGCGGATCGCGTCGTTGGCGATGTGGTGGCCGAGCGATTGCGAGACGCCGCGGAAGCCCTCGCAGCGCACCGGCACGATCGTCTTTCCGTGCTCCTTGGCCTTGTTGCGGGATACTGCTTCGGTGTCGTCGCCAATCAGGCCGATCGGGCATTCGGATTGCACGCTCATGCCGTTGTTGAGGGGAAACAGTCCCTCAATCTCGTCGATGATCTGTTCCAGCTTCTTGTCACCGCCGAAAACAATGTCCTTCTCCTGGAAATCGGAGGTGAACTGCATTGTCCCGAACGTGTCGATGCCCGTCGTGCCTACATAGTAGTTGCGGCGCTGCGACCAGGAATATTGCCCGCAGCCGACCGGGCCGTGCGAGATATGGACCATATCCTTGATTGGACCCCACACCACGCCCTTAGAGCCGGCATAAGCGCAGCCACGAATCGTCATCACGCCCGGAATGGACTTGATGTTCGATTTGACGTCGCATTCGGAGACGACCTCGCCAGCCTCGTCCCCACTCTTTGCGACGCTGAGGTGCTTTTTGCGGCGCTTCGCCGCCTTGTCGGGATATTGCGACAGCACCTCCTCGATAAGCTTCGCATGGAGAGTGCCGTCATTCTCGTAATCCAGGCTCATGGGACCCCTTTAAAGGTTCGAGTGGCGCCTCACCGACGAGGCGCCGTTCTTTGAAAGGCGCGTCAGCTCAAGGCGGCGCCTCGTGGCGGCAGCGCTCGTTACTGGGCGGCCGCTTTCGTCGTTTCCTTGGCCTGAAGCTCGGCAAGCATCTGCTCGTCGGTCTTCATGATGCCGAAGTCGAGCAGCATGTCCTCGAGCTCCTCCATGGTGATCGGGGTCGGCACGGTGCCCTGCCCCGAATTGCCATGTATCTTCTCGGCCAGCGCGCGGTATTCCCCCGCCTGCTTGGAGTCCGGCGCATACTGGATAACCGACATCTTCCTGAGCTCGGCGTGCTGGACGATGTTGTCGCGCGGCACGAAATGGATGAGCTTGGAATTGAGCCTAGAAGCCAGTGCTTCGGCGAGGTCGAGCTCGCGGTCGGTTTGACGCTCGTTGCAAATCAGGCCGCCGAGCCGCACGCCGCCCGAATGGGCATATTTCAGAATGCCCTTGGCGATGTTGTTGGCGGCATAGAGCGCCATCATCTCGCCGGACATGACAATGTAGATTTCCTGGGCCTTGCCCTCGCGGATCGGCATCGCGAAGCCGCCGCACACCACGTCCCCGAGTACGTCGTAGGAGACATAGTCAACATCGTCATAGGCGCCGTTCTCCTCGAGGAAGTTGATCGAGGTGATGACGCCGCGCCCGGCGCAGCCGACACCCGGCTCGGGACCGCCGGATTCCACGCACTTGATGCCTTTATAGCCGACCTTGAGCACGTCCTGGAGTTCGAGGTCTTCGACCGAACCTTGCTCTGCCGCGAGGTGCAGGACCGTATCCTGCGCCTTCGAGTTCAGGATCAGGCGGGTGGAGTCGGCTTTGGGGTCGCAGCCGACGATGAGGATCTTCTGCCCAAGGTCGACAAGTGCGGCGAGCGTATTTTGGGAGGTGGTGGACTTGCCTATGCCCCCCTTGCCGTAGAATGCGATCTGACGCAGACCTGACATGTAGCTTCCTTCCTTCGTTCCATCCATCGCGGCTGCCCGCGACATGCCGGTCGGCAGCTCTCGCCGCCTCACACCCAAAGGGTCTCAAGATGCGTGCCAATTGGCTTGATCGGACAGAAGAAAAATTTTAATATTGCTTTTCAGCTATTTAGCCTGAGGGCAAACTGTGCTTGTCGGAACAAGCCCGTGTAGCGGACGCGACAAAGGCGACAGAAAGATCGGATGGCGCTGCTCGAGACCGCTACAGGTTGACCTCGGTGTCCGGAGCAAGTTGGAGCAGCGAGTTAACGCGACTTTGGTCGTGAGACCTGCTGCAGAGACTTCGGTCCACGCGTAGCTGTGTATCGCTCCAGGCTGCTTTTGATCCCGCGCGGTTCAGCCTTTGTCTTCTCGATCGCGAGGTTTGCTTCTTCGCACCAGACGTCACAACTGTTACTGTAGGCTTGGCTGCCATTTCTGCTGATACGCTTGGATTGACCCCAAGGCGGTCATTTGCACCAACGGAAACCGAGCACAACTGTCCGAGCTCATGGATCGTCACGCTGGGAATAGCTGCCTTGGCGATCTCGCACAGGTGTCAGTGATGCGTCAGGTAGATCACCTGACCGGCACATGCCATCTCACCAAACAGTTTGAAGACCTCCTCGGATCGGACGTGGTCGAAGGTCTCTATTATATCATCGGGATAAAGGGCACGGAGGCCTAGACGGAACCGTCGGCCGTCAGCTCCGAGATTGACGGGCGCGCCATCGACGACCGTTTCCCAGATCAGGCCTCCGTTCCTACTGACCGACAGGCCTCCTTCAGTCGCGGCGTAAATCGTGTCGGCGTCTTTGCCGATGCGGCGAGGTCGAGCAGCTTTCGGGAGCGGTCCAACCCCAGACCACATCTTCCCGGCAATGTCGGGCGGCAGGCGCTGTACGTGTTCTTGCTGCTTGCCACCATAGTTCGGACCGGGCCTGCGCTGCTACAGGAAGGGTTTTCCTGCCCTTTGATCCACATCCCTTCGTTCGCCGACGTGGCGGTTACCGCCCAGAGCGAGGCGATCGCAGTTGCTTGGGCAAAACGTTTCAAATTCGACTTCATGCTGATCTTTTGCGTTCAGGGAGCCACGGCGCCTGGGTTGACTGATGAACACCGTCCGTTCGCGCATGTGGGGTCGAATTAACTCTTGGCGAAGAGGATGCAGGCTCATCATCCAACAGTAGCCGGAGTTCCGCCGGGTCGAATGCCATCATTGGTGGGGAGGCGGGTTCATCATCCAACAGCTGCCGGGGCTCCTCCTCCTGCGGCATGAGCCCCCTGAGTCGGTTTTGCAGCGCCTGCCGATCGGCGATGAGGTTGTCGAGGTGCAGCGGCTCGTGGTCCGGCCGCTGCCCGTCCACCAATCGTTGAAGCAGCGCCCACGTGCCCTCCAGCACAAAGACGCCGCAATCATAATGGTTCGGCTGTCGCGGCATGCGGGCTGGCGTCAAGGTGGCGTTCAGCAGTCTTGCGAGTTGTCTTGCAGGCACGTCGTTGTATCCCTCTCGCTGAAGGGAGTCGTAGTGATAGGCGAACCGCCTTTCCAGGTTGCGGCGATCAACGAGCAGCAGCGACCAATGGGTGCCGGGGCTATTGGGAGTGCCATTGTTCAATGGCAGGAACAGGAAGTCGGCTGGAGCGTCGTTTTGATTATAGATGGACTGCAATGTGCCTCGCGCGTTTTGCGGCTCCATGTGGCGCAGTAGATGGGACACCGACGGACAGACTAGCCGTGTCCGGGCGGCGAGCATCGGATTGATCCCCTGCAGCTGCTGCTCTACGAAATCGTAATCCCTCTGCACATGGGCGTCGCTCAGCCACTCGGTGGCTCCGAGCACCGACCCGTTGGTGACATTGGACGAGGCTGTCGGATCCAACGCCCCGATCTGGGCATCGGAGGAGGTGGTCGTGGACGTAGTCACATCAACCACTGGAAGACCGCGGTAGGTGTCTGGCAGCTTGGCGGTGACTGGCCAGCCGGGTCCTGGAGCCCTTGCCGGTGCCCCTGGCGCAGCTTCACTCATGGGCCGAGGTCGAGTGTGATGGATGAGCTGAACGTCATCGGGGCCTCCCTGCCTCAATACGGCGGCGGACCCTGTCCCTTGCATCATCTGCTGCCACTCCGTCCCGACCATCTGCCCGCGCGGACGCACCGGTGCAGAATGAGCATCGTCGCGCAGGTCGACCGGTGTGGACGGCAAATCAACTAGAGAATCAAGATCGCCGTAGATGTCTGAGGGAGCTCTGGCAGAAGGCGCCGGCGCAAAGTGAGCATTGTAACCCAACTCAGCCGGATCTGGATCAACCAATGCTTCAAAGCCAGGATAGAGATCCTGAGCTCTGGCAGTTGATGGCAACGCCGGTTCTTGCATCCGCCGCCGCACCAACTCCTCGCTCAACCACGCCAAGGCTTCATCGTCCGAGGAGGCTGGCACAAGAGAAAGCTCCTGCGGCGAGCCGGGCTGTCGAGCGCCCTCGTAACGACCAGGTACTGGCCCGGTAAACAGCGGCGGAAAGGCAGGCGATGGAACCCAAGCGTTAAGCTCGAATGATGTGGGCGGATTCTGATGAACCGTTGCCTCAAACCCGCCGTCCTGCCGGCTCGGCAGGACGTTGCTCCCGGCCAACTCGTCCGCGGCCGACTGGTGGTCGTTGCGCCAGTTCAAAGGATGAACGGCTTCTGCGGAATCCGGCGGCTGATGATGGCGCGCGCTTGACCCGAGAAATGGCTGTGGGCCGGCCTTATCCAATCCCCCCCAAAGCAGATCCTGATCGTAATCTTCCATGGGTGGCAAAGCGATAGCTTCATGCGTGGCACTGTGCTGCGCAGTGGCGCCTCCGATCACGCTAGTTTCCGCATACAACCTTGGGATGTATTCAACCTCTCTCTCCCGCATAGCGGGCTATCCTTCCAATGGCAATGCGTTCACTTGGTAGGTGGAGGGCTGCATCGGCATGCGGCCGCCTGAATTGCCGATCTCGCTCAGCTGCTGCTGAATGGCGACGGTTAACGGCGCATTCAGGGTCCTCTGCCGCTTCGCTGGCCTCAACAGCGCTGTGGAATGTTCATTGTTGATGATGACCCATTCGGTTGGCAGGAGGTTGCCCCTGTCAATCGCGCCAGGCGAGCGCCGAATCTGCTGTTCGCTGACCGCTAACAACAGCCGGGTGGCAGCCTGAACCCCAGCCTGCCGAGAGCCGGCTGCTCCAAAAGCGCCCGCCCCTATGCTGTTGAGGTTATCCAGTCCAGCGGGCAACTTCCCTGGAGCAATGAAAAATGACGGGGCTGGTTGATTATCCTGCTGTCCTTGAAGCTCCTCTGGCCAACTGCCAGCTTCCGGCCACGCGCTTAGCTGCGCAGCGGCGTCGCCGACCCGCCTCGGCTTAATCAGGGCCGCGTCGTCGAAATCAGGACCGGTGGGAACACGGCGCTCGAGCTCCATCGCTTTAGCGCCGGCCTGCGATTTTCGGAGATGAGCCAGTGCGAAACCGATGTTCCGATGACCACCGGTATCCTCCTTGAAGCCCTTGACATCTCCATCCAATGCCTCGCCGGAAAGCCGACCAACAATGCCCTTCTTGTTGTTTTGACGTAGGTAGTCACTGAAGCTCCTAAGATCAGTTGCATTGGTACTGCCGATATTTGTCGCTGCTTCCTTTCTGTACTCTTTGATGAGAGCCGCGTCCTCCGGATACGGAGTCAACTCAGCGCGGCCTGCGATCGGCACGATTCCCCCCGTCGACTGCGAGGTCCGGAGATGACTTATTGCCGTAAGCAGCCTCGAGGGATCACCCTTTCCGATGAATTCGCGCGCATCATCGGTCAGCGACTGCTTGTCGAGCCGATCCTTCACGGGATCTTTGTTATTTGCGAAGAGCCAGTGGCCGAAGCCGAGAAGAGCACTTACATTGTTCTTGGCGGTTTGCTTGGCGGCCCCGCCTTTGATGAGGGCCTCCTCAAGCCCCAGAATAAGGGAAGCATCCTGGGGATAGAGAGGCGGCGGCGGCCTGCGAAGCCGAGTTGACCGGGCTGGCCGCAGCGCCGAGGACGACGGGCCGGGTTTTTCCATCAGCTCCAAACGCACATCCTGATCGTGGGCTGCCGCAGGAAGCTCCTTTGGCCAACTGCCAGCTTCCTGCCACGCGCTGTGCTGCCCAGCGGCGTCGCCGACCCGCCTCGGCTCTCTCAGTGCCGCGTCGTCGGGATCAGGAACGGGGGGAACACGGCGCTCGAGCTCCATCGCTTTAACGCCGGCGTGCGATTTTCGGAGACAAACTAGTGCGTCACCGATGTACCGATGACCACCGACCTCCTCCTTAAAGCCCTTGACATCTCCATCCAATGCCTCGCCGGAAAGCCGACCAGCAATGCCCTTCTTGTTGTTTTGACGTAGGTAGGCACTGAAGCTCCTAAGAGCAGTTGCATTCGTACTGCCGATATCTGTCGCTGCTTCCTTTCTGTACTCTTTGATCAGAGCCGCGTCCTCCGGATGCGGAGTCAACTTAGCGCGGCCTGCGACCGGCACGACGCCCCCCGTCGACTGCGAGGTCCGGAGATGACCTATTGCCGCAGACAGCCTCTCGGGATCACCATTTCCGATGAATTTGCGCGCATCATCGGTCAGCGACTGCTTGTCGAGCCGACCCTTCATGGGATCTTTGTTATTTGCGAAGAGCCAATGGCCAAAGCGGAGAAGAGTACTTACATTGTTCTTGGCGGTTTGCTCGGCGGCCCCGCCTTTGATGAGGGCCTCCTCAAGGTTGAGGATAAAGTCTTCATCCCTGAAATGAAGAGGGCGCTTGCTGACCCTTTTCAAAAACTGAGTTGACTGAGCCGGCTGCGGCGCCGAGCCGGCCGGCATTGCTCCACCTCCACCTGTATTGGCGACCTCGCTCAGTTGCCGCTCAAAGGCCGCCGCACCTGCGGACGGAGCCGCGGGTGAGCTCTCTTGCGGGCCAGCCCTGTTCGATTGTCCACGCACCCGCTTGGTCGAGGTGAAGTCCATCCGTTCTCACTTTCAGCAATACAAGCCCGTTTGAAACTGGGCTTGGATTTGACACAGGGAAGCTGTCGAGAACCTGACGACGACAACGTGCCCGTCAAGACGGATGGGTTGCTAAGTTTTCGGCAACCAGAGGCATGGCATGGTCTCCGGTGTTTCGCCGGAGAGTTCAGATGTTCAACGGTCGCCATTTCGACCAGTCCGTCATCCTGCTTTGCGTTCGCTGGTATCTGGCCTACGGCTTGAGCCCTGGCAATTTGAAGGAAATGATGGCCCGAACGTGGCATCAGGCCATCGATCATTCGAGGATCTATCGCTGGGTCGTTCGCTACTCGCCCTTGCTGCTGAAACGCTTCAATGGGCGCAAACGTGCCGTGACCGGCAAATGGCTTGCGGACCAATCGGGCGGCCATTGTTTCCTACAACACGACCAACCCCCCTCCGGGACCGTTCGCGGCGCAGACTGACGCCGATCCAGATCCGCAGAGCCAATACCTCAACAATCGATCAAGCAGGACCATCGGCGCATCAAGTGTCGTGTACGGCCCATGCTCGGTTTCAATCACGCGCCAGCGCGATCGGAACGCTGGACGGGATCGAGATGATCCACATGATGCAAAGACGACAGGCGAGGATCTGGCGATCCGCAAGCTGCATGAAGGCAAGACTGGAGGAGCGGTGCCCATGCTGGTGCCGTTCGCACCAGCCTGAAACCGCCGATCTTAGAGCATCCTCAGCAGCGCGCCGCCTATCGAATACCCCGCGCCAAACGCGCAGATCAGGCCGAAATCGCCGGGCTTCATGTCGGCGTGGTTCTCCGACAGCGCGATGATGGCGCCGGCGCCCGCCGTGTTGCCCAGTCGCTCCAGCACCATCGGCGCGCGATCATGGTCGACCTCGTGGCCGAACGACAGTTTCAGGATCATCGCGTTCATGCGCGCATTGGCCTGATGCAGCCAGAAGCGCCTGACCGCCTGCGGCGTCAGCCCGTGCTCGGCGAGGAATTCGACGATGAACTTCTGCCCGGCGACGGTGACTTCCTTGAACACCTTGTTGCCGACCTGCTTGATCAGATTACCTTCCAGATTGATCATGTAAGGATCATCCTGGGCGGTGCGGGTGTGATAGCCGAGATTGGTGCGGATGTTGTTCGACATCTGCGTCCAGATGCGCGTGTCGAGCACCTCGAATCGTTCCGGCCGCTTCTCGCCCTGGGCAAGCCCCTCCACCACCATGGACACGGATGCGTCGCCGAAGATGAAATGCGTCTGCCGGTCGCGGAAATTGAGATGGCCGGTGATGATCTCCGGTGTCGTCACCAGAATGCGTTTGTGCGCGCCCGACCTCACCAAATTGACGGCGATGTGCAAGGCAGCGGCAGCCGAAGAGCAGCCAAGCCCCATGTCGAAGCCGGCGCCCTTGGTGCCCAGCGCTTGCTGCATTTCGATGGCGATCGCCGGATAGGGTCGCTGGTGATGCGAGGCCGAGCAGATCACCAGATCGATGTCGGACGGCCTCAGCCCGGCATGGTCGAGGGCTTTCCTTGCCGAAGCGATGCCGAACTCGGCCTCCAGCGACAGCGCGTCATCAGGCCGCGCCGGGATGCGCGGTGCCATGCGGGTCGGGTCGAGAATGCCTTCGCGCTCGATCACATGGCGGGCGCGCACCCCTGAAGCGTGGACGATGAAGTCGCTGTCCGATTTCGGCAGCGGCGGCTCGCCGGTCTCCTGGCGGCGCGCATTCTCCATGTCGACCCAGGCATTGAAGCTGGCGACCAGTTCTTCATTGGTGATCTTGGCTTCAGGGACTTCAACGCCGATGCCTCTGATGATGACGCGATGCATGTTTCAGTCCGTCGCACGCGCAGGCGCTGCGGCTCTCACGTGGGCGTCGAATTCGCGCGCCGGCCGCGTTCGCTCATCCTCGAATTTGACATAGAGGGCGGCGGACCAGTCAGCCATGTCAGCTCCCACAATCATTCGACGGTGACCGATTTTGCGAGATCGCGCGGCTAGTCGACATCTGTGCCCATGACCAGCGCCGTGTGATAGGCAAGAAGCTGTATCGGCAGCGAGAAAATCATCGGCGCGACTGTCTCGTCGACTGCCGGCAGCCCCCGCAGCCGCCAATTCGTCCTTCAACTCGGCGAAATTCTCGATATTGCCGTTATGGACGACGGCCACACCATCGCTAAAGTGCGGATGCGCGTTGCGTTCAGTCAGTGCCCCAGTTGCCCAGCGCGTGTGGCCGATGCCAATGGTGCCGCCCAGCGGCTCTTCCTTCAGCCTCGCCTCGAGATTGACAAGCTTGCCCTCGGCGCGCCGGCAGTGCAAGGCGCCCTCGGTGATCGTCGCAACGCCGGCTGAGTCATAGCCGCGATATTCCAGACGCTTCAACGCGTCGACCAACCGCTCCGACACTGGCTGTTGCCCAACGATGCCAACAATCCCGCACATGCTCGTCTCCGATTTCTCCCGGCAGCCTGGGTCGACCGGAAGGACACCCGCCCGGCCGTTTCTATTCAGAGCCTCCTAGGGGAATTCGGTACGACTGGTAAAATCGATTATTGGGATAACTGTCATCCACCCAGTGGATGGGGCTAGGACGCGTTTGGGCGACGTCCTCGATCATCCGGCGGCGAGACAGCTCATCTCGGCGATACGGGTTCCTGAACGATCCGGGACGCGAGCACCTCACGCAGATTGGCCCTCAATGTCTAATGATCGAAGACGCGCCCCAGCAACGCCGATCGGAGGGACTGAAGACGCCGGATTGCGCCAGCATTTCGACGAAATCGGCATGGCACCCCCTTCGCTGCAGGCTCCGTCGAGCACAATCGATAGTTGGGCGCTATTGCAAGGCCCAGGCTGGACACTACGGCAGCAAACGTCCCGCGACCAAAAACAAGTGCTCAAGAGAAAAACCCGCCGCGCTTCGCGGCGCGACGGGTCGATCGGGCGTTGCATGAAGCATCGCTGCTGCGTCGTCATGAAACGCTGGGCCCACCCCTTTGCCGACCGGTGTTCCAGGAGATCGCCTCGCGCTGAACCACGCCAGAAACCTCCTTGCCGATGGGCCGCTGGAGCACCGGCCGCCATGGCACCAGCGTGAGCTCGCGCGACCTCTCGATCGCGGCATATTTGCCGCAGGCGAGCTCAACCAATCGGCGCAGCGTACCTTCTATTCGATCTCCTGCCCGGGCTTCGGCATACGAGAGCCCAAGTTCCTGCGAAAGCTGACCGACAACACGGTTCAGCTCACGCTGACGCAGGATCGAAATCATGTTGGCGCGATAAACTATCCGGTCCTGCTCTTCACTCGCGAGACCCTGCACGAGCAGCCACTGCCGCCTGCGTGCCTGCGCGGCCCGCACATCACGGCCCGAAACCCGAGCCATGCAAAGCCTCCGGTCTGTCAGAGACCAGCTCGCGGTCAATCCAGGTGGCGCCGTCGAAACCAATCTGTTGCTCAAGCGATAATGAGGAGAGCTTCTCGACCGTGACAGGTTCTTCCCTGGCACGCTGACACTCGTAGACGACGACGCGTTTGGGATCGTCCGGCCCGATGACCCAGGTGCCGTCAGGCTCGCGCTTCACTCCACCCGTGGCGTGGCGGATCGCTTCAAGGCGCCGGACGTTGCGTTTCGCCGAAAGGTTCGGTGACCGACGGGTCATGCTTCAGATGGATGTCGATGTTGTAGCGCCCGTTATGGGCGGCCACGATGTCCGCGATCGTACGGTCAACCTGTTTTGGCTCGGTGTTGCTCGGAGTGACACGAAAGCGGCTCCGCTGGACAACCAAAGGGTTGTTATGGCCAGGGATCAAAGCCCGAAGGGCCGAGACCGCCGTGAGCAGAGCGAATGAAGCGGGCTCGGTTCACGAGAGCCCGCGCGCGTCATGAGGCGCGCGGGCGCCCGCCAACGTCAATAGGACGGGTTTGCGATAGTGGGGCTTGGGGGCTTGATCCTGTGCTCGAAATCTTCGCCCAGCATGCGCAATATTTCATGTGGATCGAAAACCGATCGTTTCGGCGAGGTCGAGGATCCGTCCACATCGACGCGCCGACTATCCGCCTTGGATGGCCGCGAAAATGCTTCTGGTCAACTCTTGAAGACTACAGCAACGGTGGACGGTTTGGCGAAAGACCCATTTTCGAGAAGAACACGTTCCATACCTCAACCTCGCCCAGTTGATCAGGAACATGGTTCTCCTGATGGATACTGCAGCGCTCCGGGACTGGCCCTGTGAACTTCGACCTATCATATGCATTCCCGATGGCGCGGAAATAGGCCACATGGAACCTTGAGTGTCCCAATTTTTTCTCAAGTAGAGTGACCATCTCCTGGAGATCGTCTACGCCAAACGTCTTTCCCATCTGCTGATCCCCCGGAGCATCCGTCGCCGAGACATAACGCACAAACAACGTTTTTCGTGTCCGAGCGATGTCGAGCATCTTATTGTATTTGTAAATCAGCTTCTCTCGGCAGGACCGTAACGCTTCCGGCGTGAATATCACTGCTTTGGACGTGGTCCGATCGAATTCATGGTGGTAAACTACCCCGTAATTTTCGCAAAAAGCTGACGTCCCATTGAAGCAGGCTGATACACGAAGCCCAAATCGCGCTCCATCATCTGCCATTATTTCCTCGATGGAGGCTATAGGTGTCACAATCCAATCAAAACAGCTGCTTGGGCGCCGTTTGAAATAGCGCCTGATTTGCGTCGCAGGAGTGCAGTCAGATCCAAGGCTAAAAATAGCTTCGTAAGGCATTGCCCGGTCCTTAGGTGGTACCAGATGGGAGTGAAAGAGCGATGCTTTCCAGCATTTCGAAAGATAGGGCAAATCGATTGTATTGATACGGACCATCAGCGCTGCGGATATGGAACACGCAGCATCAAACTGTCCAAGCCGGTCATCATCGCGCGGCTTAGGATCTTTGTCCGCGATAGGCTGTTACCGGTGGGTTCGTTCCTCGCCCAATGGAGGCAGCGGTAAGCGAACGCACTCTCTATCGGCGGCGGCTCGCTGGCCGTGCGGGCGAAACGAAATCGTCGAAAATGGAGGTCATTCAATTTCGGAAGCAGATACAAGCTGCAGTCGTGGGGCAGCGTGTCTGGCGACACCCTGGTGGCAACCGTGTCCTTGATCGCCTGCTTGAACATCGACAGTGATCACCATCGGCCGTGACAGGGACCGGCTGGCGAGGCACTGGCCATCGGGCGGCTGCCGCCGTGGATGTCATTCAGCCACCGGAGGGCAGCAAGATGGTACTTCAGACGCCGCGTAGGCACGATGGCGTCGACGCATAGCCGCAACGGGCGGAGCACGGAGGCGCCGGAAACGGCGATCTGCAAACTCTGGCAATCCTGTCGCAGCAGCACGTGCTGCATCCCTGCTCGGTCAGCAGGACGTCGTTGGCACATGCGTCGCCTCCATGCGGGATGTGTTTCCGCCATCGAAGGGCAAAGCCCTCATTGATGCAGCCTATAGACCTTTACAGCTTGCTAGCGAACGACACGGTCAAGATTCGCCTGACCGGAGCCTGCGTCGTGGAGACAGCATCAATGCTGACAAGGCCTTCCGGCGTCATCCGCTGGCCTTTGACCTCGATGGGTGCGCGGCGTGGCGGCACCCAGCCGATCTGGCTGAAATCCGGGATCAAGAGGCGGCTCCGATTGATTGGTCGATGCGGACCGGAAACAGGGGCTCGCAGACGGCAACGCCTTCGGTGAAGGCGGGCCGCCGTTCCGCTGCCAGCGTCTCGACCGGACGTTCGCTTTTCAACGGATAGAGCGTGGTGCCGATGATGGCTCGCTCGCCTGCCTGATAGGCTGCATTGCGCCGCGCTGCCGCGGCATGAACGCGTGCCTGGATATGTCCGCCCTGAAGGCTGGACAAGACGCCGCCCTCGGCCTCGATTGTCTGCAATTCCGTCCAGGCTGTCTCGCACAGTTCCGCGGTCAGCGCTTCGACCGCGCCGGATCCGTAGGCAGGATCGGCGACATGATCGATATGGCTTTCATTGGCCATGATCAGTTGCGCGTTGCGGGCAACGCGGCGGGCAAAACCCGCCGGCAAGCCATGCGCGATCGTGTGCGGCAGGATTGAGATCGAATCGGCGCCGCCTGATGCTGCCGCAAAGCAGGCAATCGTGGTGCGCAGGATGTTGGTTTCGGGGTCCAATGCCGTCATCATGCGAAACGACGTCTCGGCGTGGATATTGGCGGTGGAATTGGGGATCGAACAGGCTTCCTGCAGCCGTGCCCAGAGCCTGCGCAGTGCCCGAACCTTGGCCACCGACAGGAATTGGTCCTGGTCGACGCTGAGCGCAAAGCCGATATGCGGTGCGGCATAGACAAGCGGCTGCCGCGCCGTCTCGAACATTCTGAGATAGGAGACCGCTGAAGCCAGCATGATGCCAAGCTCCTGCGCTTCCGTGGCGCCGGCATTGTGGAACACACGGCCGTCCGCCTCCAGCAGCACGCCTGGAACACCCATCGAGAAGAAATGCGCCAGCGACTGCGGCATCGAGGCCTGTAGCGCCTCGATCGACATGCGCAGCCGGCCGGTTCCGGCAAAGATCGCCGCCGGGTCGATGCCGAAGGAGAGGTTCAACTTTGCCGGGTCTGAACGGCGCTTGCTCAGGAACGCCACCAGCCAGTCGGCCACGGCGCGGCTCCAGGGATGCGCATCGATGCGGATCTGGATGCGATTGAGCGGTACGCCGTCCAGCACCGTCTCCAGCGCCTGCGCCGTTCTCGGCAGGCCGTAGCCGAATGCGTTCGGCGCCCCTTCGAAGACAAGCGACAATCCCGTCGCGCCTTGCGCTACGTCCTCCAGAGCCTGGGCTCTGGCGCGGCCGACATCCGGATCATCGACGCGCTTGCTGACGATCCAGGGCGATTTCGGGTTTGCGCGCACGGTTGGTTCGGCTGCGATGCTGCGCTCGTAGAGCGGTTCGATGCGGATGTTGTCGTCGGTATGGGAGACCAGCTTTTCCTCGAAGGATGCGCCGGCCAACGCCTTTTCCGCCAGGCCCAGCCATCGCTGGCGCTCGGCATTCTTGGGTTCAACATCCCTGGTCAAGGCTCCAGCTCCCATCCTTCTTCCTCGTTTTTATGCGTCCGCATCAGCCTGGAACACAGTCTACGGTTCCCGGTCCGATATCGTAATGCAATGCACTTGTTGGATCTGAATTCGGCCTATCGGATTTATGTCAGCCTGTGGCACAAACCATGGCCGATTGCCACATACCGGAAAAATTGACGATGTCGGCAGCAACCCACGAGCTCCATCCATCTGGTCGGGAAGCGCATAGTTCAGGGCGATGCTGCGTGATCAGGTGGGTGGTCTCCGGCTGTTTCGTTGTTTTTGAGTTTGCAACCGACATCGAACTGTTGTGTGCGACCCCGGCTCAACAATCCCTGCGGGTGGGGGCGAGGCGTCCGCCTTCCTCTCATGGCTAAATCAAAGACAGCCGAATGGCGCCACTCGCGGCCAGTGCCGACCCTTCGAACAGGGCAACGACTGCCTTGTCATCAGATGGATCCACCATTGTCGGCAGGAGGTGGTTGCGCAATGTCGCGCTCGATCAGCCAGAGTTCCAAGGCCTCTACCATCTCTTCGGCCGATTTGCCGAGTGTCTTGAGATGGATTTCCGGGTTCTCCGGCGCTTCGTATGGCGAATCCACACCGGTGAAATTCTTGATCTCGCCATTCAGTGCCCGTGCGTAGAGACCCTTCGGATCGCGTCTGGCGCATTCCTCGAAGGGCGTGTCGACAAACACCTCGATGAATTCACCGTCGGCCATCAACTCCCTGGCCATGCGCCGCTCGGCGCTGAACGGCGAAATGAAGGAGACGATGACGATCAGCCCGGCGTCGGCCATCAGCCGCGCCACTTCGGCGACGCGGCGGATGTTTTCGACGCGATCGGCGTCGGTGAAACCAAGATCGCGATTGAGGCCTTGGCGGACGTTGTCGCCATCCAGGATGTAGGTATGGCGCCCGGTGGCGAAGAGCTTCTTTTCGAATAAATTGGCGATGGTCGACTTGCCAGAGCCTGAAAGTCCGGTGAACCAGAACACGGCAGGCCGCTGGTGCTTCATGTCGGCGCGGCCGTGCTTGCCGACATCGAGCGATTGCCAGTGGATGTTTTCGGCGCGGCGCAACGAATGCAGGATCATGCCGGCGCCGACGGTGGCGTTGGTGATGCGGTCGATCAGGATGAAGGCGCCGGTGGTGCGGTTCTCGGCAAACGTATCGAAGGCGATCGGTGATCGGGTCGAAATGTTGCAGATGCCGACTTCGTTCATTTCCAGCGACTTGGCCGCCTCATGGGCAAAGTCGTTGACGTTGACCCGGTACTTCAGGTCGGTGACGGTGGCGCTGGTCTGGTCGGTCTCGGTGCGCAGGATGTAGGAGCGGCCCGGCAGCAGCGCATGTTCGTCGAACCAGACGATGTTGGCGGCGAACTGATCGGCGACCTGCGGCCGTGCCGCCGGCGACACCAGCATATTGCCTCTGGAAACCTCGACCTCGTCGTCGAGGACAAGGGTGATGGCCTGGCCGGCGACCGCTTGGCTCAGATCGCCGCCATGCGCGACGATGCGCCTGACGCGAGAGGACTTGCCGGATTTGGCGACAACGACTTCGTCGCCCGGTGCAACCGAACCCGACGCGATCGTGCCGGCAAAGCCGCGAAAATCGAGATTGGGGCGGTTCACATACTGCACCGGAAAGCGGAACGGCAGTTCGACCGCGGCTTCATCGACCGACACGGTTTCCAGATGTTCGATCAGCGTCGGGCCGGAATACCATTCTTTTGTCTTGTCCGAGCGGCTGGTGACGTTGTCGCCGTAGCGGGCAGACATCGGGATCGGCACGATCGTCTGGAAGCCGAGCTTGTGCGAGAACTGCCGATAATCTTCGATGATCCGTTCGAAGACGCCCTGATCGAAACCGACGAGATCGATCTTGTTGACCGCCAGAACGATGTGGCGAATGCCCAGCAGCGAAGCGATGATCGAATGGCGCCTGGTCTGGCGCAGCACGCCCTGGCGGGCATCGATCAGCACGATGGCGAGATCGGCGGTCGAGGCACCGGTCGCCATGTTGCGCGTATACTGCTCGTGGCCGGGCGTGTCGGCGACGATGAACTTGCGTTTCGGCGTGGCGAAAAAGCGATAGGCGACATCGATGGTGATGCCTTGCTCGCGCTCAGCCTCGAGGCCATCGACGAGCAGCGCGAAATCGATGTCGTCGCCGGTCGTGCCGTGCTTGCGCGAATCGCGCTCGAGTGCGGCAAGCTGGTCCTCGAAAATCTGCTTGGTATCGGAAAGCAGGCGACCGATCAGCGTCGACTTGCCGTCGTCGACGGAGCCGCAGGTTAGGAAGCGCAGCAGCGACTTTCTTTCCTGAGCCGCCAGATAGTCGCGGACGCCGTCGGTGGGGGCGAGGCTCTTGGCCAAGATGTGGCGCATGGTCAGAAATACCCCTCGCGCTTCTTCTTTTCCATCGAGCCGGCTTCATCGCGATCGATCAGGCGACCCTGCCGCTCGGAGGTGCGCGCGGTCAGCATTTCGCCGACGATGGCTTCCAGCGTGTCGGCATCCGATTCGATGGCGCCGGTCAGCGGATAGCAGCCGAGCGTGCGGAACCGCACAAGGCGGCCCTCCACAGTCTCGCCGGGGCGCAGTTTCATGCGCTCGTCATCCCGCAGGATCAGCATGCCGTCGCGCTCGACGACGGGCCGTTGCTTGGCGAAATAGAGCGGCACGATCGGGATGTTTTCCTGCAGAATGTACTGCCAGATGTCGAGCTCGGTCCAATTCGACAGCGGAAAGACGCGGATCGATTCGCCCGATGCGATGCGGGTGTTGAATATCTTCCACATC
Source organism: Mesorhizobium sp. AR10 (assembly GCF_024746795.1). Lineage (NCBI taxonomy): Bacteria > Pseudomonadati > Pseudomonadota > Alphaproteobacteria > Hyphomicrobiales > Phyllobacteriaceae > Mesorhizobium > Mesorhizobium sp. AR10. The sequence continues at coordinate 653,860 of NZ_CP080523.1, read as the reverse complement.
TCGGGCCGTTGGTTCTTCGGGTCCCACACATGCTGCGCGTTGCGGAAGGAGAATATGCGCTCCTTGGCGCGGGATTTCTCCTCGTCGCGACGGGCGCCGCCAAAGGCCGCGTCGAAACCGTATTTGTCGAGCGCCTGGCGCAACGCCACGGTCTTCATCACATGGGTGTGCGTGTTGGAACCGTGATCGAACGGATTGATGTTGTCGCGAACGCCATCTTCGTTGACATGGACCAGCAGATCGAAGCCGAGCTTTTTCGCCATCTGATCGCGAAAGGCGATCATCTCGCGGAATTTCCACGTCGTGTCGACGTGAAGAAAGGGGAATGGCGGCTTGGCGGGATAAAACGCCTTCATCGCCAGATGCATCAGCACGGACGAATCCTTGCCGACCGAATAAAGCATGACCGGCTTGGTGAAGGCGGCCGCAACCTCCCGGAAGATGTGGATGGACTCGGCCTCCAGACGTTGCAGGTGCGTCAAAGGAACATTCATGTCGGCACTTTCTAATCCAGCCTTTGACGGCGCTTAAAGCGCCGCCCCGGGCAGAACTGCCAGTCATCCCCGAAGCGGGCCCTTGCAAGCGCGAATGTGCGCCGGACGTTCGACGCTTGCTGAAACCATATGATCACAGCTTTCGTCATCGCGACGATCTGAGACATCCGAGAGATTGCCCCAATGGTGTGCTGTTCAATCAGCCGGCAATATCATGCGCCGGCCAAACGGAATGAACGACCATGCCCGTTCGTGGAGATAGTACAGCACGATTTTTGTAATAACTTCAGCACTGGCGATCGATCCCGCGGAAACGACGTTTCCAGTTATGAGCCAGCTCAGCGCGAACGTATCGACACTGCCTGTGATGCGCCAACTGACAGCCTTGGCTATGGATCTGCCGTGGGTCTCGGGAACAGGAATGAACATGCGCAATCGCTCCAGGGGGACGTCAAAACCGACCTGATTTGGTCAGCTTGGTTTGATGGTGGGAACGTTCTTGATCCTGCCTGTCGATCAGGTCGGGAGGAAGTACGTTGGCGGTCATGCCCTTCTTGGCAAGTCTGCAACAAGAACGCCCTTAGTTGATGCCAATCGCGGCCAAGTGGCAGCCCCGTCGTGGAGCAAGCCCGCTACTGGCTGCGAAGGCCAGTCACACGGCAGCGACGTCAAAGAACCTCGCATAAGGTCCGTTTGCGAAGTGAAGCCGCAACTCGTCGAAGTTCTCTACCGTTTCGTCGAGCGGTCGCGCTTCCTGGCGCTGAAGGATGGCGCGACCGGAAAGCTGAAGCCCCGGAACCCCCAAGAAATCCCAAACCGCTCCCAAACATGCGGCGGGTTCTTGAAGAAGGCTCTCATATTCGATTACCAGCACGTTGGACGGCGCGAAGGCGTGCGCAACTCGAGCGTAGAAAGCGTCGGCGGTTTTGAAGTACGCCTCGCAGTTGGCGATTGGCAATCTGACCCGTGGTGGCGGAGCCCCCTCCTTGTCCGAACTGAACTTCAGCCATTGGCCGCTTTGCCGTGCCTGCACCAGCGACCTTAGCGATTCCAGTATGTTTCTCCGGACCACGAGGATGATCTTGAGTCCTGGCCACCGAGCCAGTTCCGCAAAAAAGCCCGGATGATCGTGAAACTGAGGTTCGTTGACCTTGCAGCCAACATGCGTCACCGTCTTGTCGCTCGAAGTGGGACAGCGCACGTAAGCAAGCTCTAGGAGCTCGCGATCGCCGAGCAGCAAGCGATCCTTATCGGGCCAGTTGGTGTCGTACTCGTTGAGCAACTCACCGTTACTCAATATGTTCGGATGCTCGTTTAGCAATACTTCCAGGTAGTGTGTCCCGGTCCTTGGCATAGCAAGGATGGCAAAAGGCTCAGGTGTCGGTGAAATGTGGGTCATGGTGTGTGTTCCAGCTGATGATAGTTTCGACGGTTCAGGGGCGCCCAGGACAAGAACACTGGATGTGATCTCTAGACGCGGACGGATGCAATCCGCGCTCATGCAGCCGGATCGCGCCATGAGGTTCTGGTATCGCAGACCGGCGTGCAAGGCTGCGTCCAGTCGCGTGTGCGCCTCAGCTTGTGTGTTCTGCTGTCCCCAACTCACAGTCGCTGGGCCAAGCACGCTCGCGGCTGTAGCCGTTCGCGATGCTGACTCTCGTTCTCCTTCTTGTATTCGAAAGCAGCATCAACGCAGCAGGCGCCGGCGAAGCAGCACCATCGAGAGGAAGAACGGCACTACCGCGTATATGCAAAGCGCACCAATGTGCAGGGCGATGTCCCCAGCCGGGCGATCAAGCATGCCCGGACGAATCAGGTCGATCGAATGCGCCAGCGGTAAGATGCCCGCTATGTGCTGAAAGGTGCTTGGCAGTTGAGTGACCGGGAAGACAGCGCCGGACAGGAACAACATGGGTGTGAGGAAGAGCGTCTGGTAGAATATGAAGTAGTGGTAACTGGGCGCAAGCGCGGTTACGATCATCGCCAGGCTCGCAAAGGCCAACCCAGTGAGAGCGATGACTGGTAGCACATAGAGGACGGACGACCATGCTGAGTAGCCCGCTATGACGGCCACCATCGCAATTGCCGTACCGGCCAGAAAGGCCCTTGTGGTTGCCCACACCAACTCACCGAGAACGATGTCGCCCAGGGTAAGTTGTGTGTGCAGGATCGCTTCCCAGGTCCGCTGTTCGTTCATGCGAGGGAAAGTCGCATAAATTGTTTCGAAGGTGGACGCGGTCATCGCACTTGTCGCGACCATGCCGGCTGCCAAAAAAGCAGGGTACGACGCGTCTTCAACGCGACCTACCATCATTCCGAGACCAGTGCCGAGTCCGAACAGGTAGATCATAGGATCGGCGAGGTTACCGAGAATCGACGCGAGCGCGACCTTCGTCCATGCCAGATAGTTGCGGCGCCATACCGCAATCCAGTTCCAAGCGTTGGCGGGTAGAGCCGCCGAAAAACCTTTACCCATCGTTCACTTCTCCATCTCGCGTCCGGTCAGCCGCAAGAAAACGTCCTCCAGACTGGGTGGACGCTCCAGAAGGCGCAGACCCGCGCGCCCGCGCAGTTGTACGCGAACCTGCTCCGGATCGGCCGTATAGCAAAAGAGCGTCTCGCCGCTCACCTCGACGCGCTGCACGTATGGCCTGATCAGCGAAACCAACTCCTGGGGATTCCCGCCGAAGATCTCGATCACCTGGCACCCGATGTGTTCCTCAATCAGGGCATGAGGGCTGCCTTCGGCGAGTTTGCGTCCATGCTCCAGAACGCACAGCCGATCGCATAAACGCTCGGCCTCTTCCATAAAATGGGTAGTCAAAATGATCGTCTTACCGCGCCCCAGCAGGAAACGCAGACGCTCCCAAATCAGGTGTCGCGCGTGCGGGTCGAGGCCGGTCGTCGGCTCGTCCATCACGAGTAGCTGGGGGTCGTTGATCAGCGCACGTGCCAGTGTCAAACGCCGTTTCATGCCGCCGGATAGTTCGCCGACACGTGCATCCGCCTTGCTCTCAAGACGGGCAAACTCGAGGAGCGACGGGATGACCTCTTTGATCTTGCGTGTGCTCATGCCGAAGTAGCGCCCGAACACCAACAGGTTCTCTCGCACGGTGAATTCCTGGTCAAGGTTGTCGAACTGCGGAACCACGCCGATGCTCTTGCGTGCCAAGCGACTCCGCGCACCCACTGGCTCTCCAAGAACCGTGATCTTGCCCGCATCAGGCACTGTCATGCCGAGGAGCATACGCGCAATCGTGCTCTTGCCCGCACCGTTCGGCCCCAGCAAGCCGAAGCACTCTCCCGACGCAACGGTGAACGACAGCCCGTTCACAACAAGCTTGTCGCCGAAGGACTTCTTCACGCCGGCAAGGTCGATTGCTACTTTGGACATGTGTCTATCTCAGTCTTAAGAGGCCGATCAGCCGGCCGGTAGCTAATTTGCGAATATTTCTTGGCAGAACCGGCCATCGCATTGTGACGGCCCCTTTGGATAGTCACAGCCGAAGCAAGCGTGTGTCGCCCTCACCGGACGGATTAAAGTCGAGATGCAATCGATCGCCGTTGCTGACAATTGATGGATGTTGCCCAAGCTCACAACGTGTCCATCCAGCCAACGCACTCGATCACTCAGCGCTGCAAACGCTGTCCGCGTTCACCAACTTTGAAGAATCGCGCGGAAGATCCGTTCTTCGAATTGCCTCAGCACTTCCCGAACTGCCTGTACCAACTCCGGCAATCGGGTTTGCGACGATGATCTGCTTTTTGTCTGCGTTGGGCAGGGTGGCAGTCTTGCGTGAAAGCCAATCACTATTGCTCAAGGTGCACAAAGCATAGGCTTTCAAGGGGAGTAACAGAAAGATGTTGATAAAAGTGTGCAGAGAAAAGCCGATAAATCGAGCTTGCCGAGCTCGACATGCTGTCACGGTGCACCGAATGATGGTCATTGCTGCAATAACCAGGATTGTCGGCCACGGCAGCGTGGCTGTCAGTGCAAACTGCGCAATCCCGGCTATTACCGACAGGGCAAGAAGTAGCGGGCCAAGATTCTGTCCGACGACGTCCAATGTAAGATAGCGATCGAGGCCGGGCAACAGGCGCAGCGCAAGCAGCGTGTCGCGGAAAGTGCTCCGTGCCCAGCGCAGTTGTTGGCGCAGATAAGGTCCTAACCTATCGGGAACCACCGTTACAGCAATAGCGTCCGGAACGTACTCGGTTCGAAAGCCTGCCTCCAGCATGAGGATCGTAAGATGGCGATCCTCACCGAAGTCGCTTGGCTTGCCCCGGAACATCTGCGTCTCGTACTGGTCTAGCAGCGAAAGCAGCGAAGATCGGCGGTACATAGCACAGGGGCCGCAACAGCACATGACGGCACCGAAGCGGGCTTGCGCCGCCCTCTCCTCGTTGCAGGCCAGCCAGTACTCCATATCGATCAATCGGGTCAGCCAAGTGTCGCTCCGGTTGCTTGCCGTCAACTGGCCCATGGCAGCGCCGATTGCTGGATCCTGCATCTTCCGTGCAAGCTTCCTGATGACGTCGGACGCAAGTGTCGTGTCCGAGTCGACGTTGAGCACCAAATCTCCAGATGAGCGACGTATCGCGGCGATCTGCGCTTTGCGCTTGCCGACATTCTCTGGGAGCAGAATGAAGTCGAATCGCGGGTCGCCGGCGTAATTGTCGTGAACGGGAATGACGGCGTCGCGATTTCCAGAACCGTCATCAACCACGTAGACACGTAGCTTTCCGGCGTATTCCTGGTTTGCAATGGAATCTAGGCACGCCGAGAGCGTAAGCGGGCCTTCGTTGTAGCAGGGGATGATGACATCCACGCTCGGCCAGAGGTCGGAGCCGACCAGGTCTTCCGACGCCGGTGCAACGGTTGGCGGCAGGGAATAAACCGCCTGCATGCCCTTATAAACAGTCGAGAGCAGTGCATAGCACGCGACGGCGACAGTACTGGTCGTGGTAAGCAGGTCCATGGGATCTCGTATGTTCAGTGATGTTGAGGGAGCGGGCGGATTACAAAACCGCGGTGATGCAGCGCTGGAATCAGACGGGATAGCGCCGTGACAGTCTGGTCACGCAGACTGGCGTAAGTGGCCGATTTCAACTCCTCGGGCCACCCGTCGTGCAAGAGCACAATTGCGCCCGGCCCAACACCGGTGAGCACCTCATCGACAATCGCGTCGACGCCAGGGCGAGCCCAGTCTCGCGGGTCAACTGACCAATGGACGCATGCCAATCCAGCGCGCGCCGACGTAGTGAGCACGTCCTCGGTCCAGACCCCATACGGCGCGCGCATGCGCCGCACCGTGGCCTGGGGACACGCCATCCTGATGGCGTTGCTTGCCTCGACTATTTCACGTTCGACTTCGCCGGGTTCGCATCTGGACAGGTCCGGATGAGTCATCGTGTGATTGGCTACCTCGTGCCCTTCTGTAATCATTCGTCGGATGAGTTCCGGCTGGTCTGCTGCGTGGGCACCGATAACGAAGAACGTCGCCGGCACCCGATGTTGCGCCAACAAATCGAGGATCTGCGGTGTGCAAACTGGATTGGGCCCGTCGTCAAACGTCAAATAGACGCTGCGATCTTGAGTGCCGTCAGCGCAGTCACTGGGCACTTCGCACATGTAGTCCACATTTTTCATAGGTTCGGAACGCTCCGATCGATTAGGGTGCCGGGCGGCCACTCGCCCATCGAGCATCGAATTGGCGCAACATGGTTCGGCATCGCCTGCCGAACCGTGCCGGATGGAATGGGGAGGTTGTCGCGTCGTGTCGACGCGATGGACCGTGCACGGGTCACCGAAGAACCAAGCCGCAATCGACATGCGACTTGATTGATGTTGGGCGTATGCCGGAAGGCGTACACCAGAAAATGCTCCTCGGAGCTAACGCAAACATCGACAACGTTCCTTTAGGACTTCCTTGAATTCTCCCTATGCGACGTTCTGCAAAATCGGTAAAATCGTTTGTTTCGATCAGATGCATCCACGCTTTGGATAGCTGATGACATGCGTTTTCAAACGGCTCGATGTAAATCTCCTCGTGGTGTACGACGCGCGCTCGCCGGGCGCGGCCTCACTGCCGCGGTAAGCCGAAGCATCGGATGACACGAGCCCTTTCGAACAATCTTCGGGACTAGCCCGCCAGCTTGCGGCGCGCTTTGGCGTCGCATTGTGTGGTCCAGCGCTATCGAGCTACGGGTAGCGCTCGGCCTGGGGTGGCCATCGCCACAGCGTTCTGGAGCATCGGGCGTTCATCATCATCGAGCGGATCGAGCAGACCTCGAATCTGACGCTGCATCGGCAGAAGCTGGCCGCACGCGGTATCTTAGAGGCTGTTTGGAAAATCGGATTTGAGGGGTTTCGTTTGCGCATGAAGTCTGATTCAGAGCGTGGATGTGGACCGAACAGAGCCGTGGCCGTGTTGCCAAGATCGCGCGTAAGACGAAGCGTTATCCGTGTGATCTGACAGATGAGGAATGGGAGCGGATCGCGCCACTGATGCCGGTTCCTGGTCGGCGTGGGCGTCCCCGCGAGGTGGATTTTCGGGAGGTAATCAACGCGGTGCGCTATCTGGTGCGCTCAGGCTGTGGGTGGCGGATGTTGCCCATTCATTTTGGGCCGTGGCAGACGGTCTATAGCTGGTTCCGCGAGTTGGCACGGCGCTTCCTGTTTCAGACGATCCACGACGTGGAACTGATGCTCGACCGCGAGCGGCAGGGCCGCGAACCTTCACCCAGCGCTGGTGTGATTGATAGTCAGTCGATCAAGGCACCCCATGCAAAAGCACGAGGCTACGACGCGGGTAAGAAGATCGTCGGGCGCAAGCGCCATATTGCGGTCGATACGGACGGACGGCTCCTGATGGTCAACCTGACCACCGCTGACATCTCCGACAGCGCGGGTGCGCAGGCGATACTCGACGGCATCCGCAAACGCTGGCCGTGGGTCAAGTATCTCTTCGCCGACGGGGCCTATGACCGGCTCAAGCTGATGGATAAGGCCTGCTATCTCGACTTCATCGTCGAGATCATCCGCCGCTCCGACGACCAGAAAGGCTTCAAGGTTCTACCGCGTCGCTGGGTCGTCGAACGGACGTTCGGATGGATGATCCGGTGGCGACGCCTCGTGCGCGATTACGAGCAGCGCATCGATGTCTCGCAGGCCATGATCCTCGTCGCCATGGGCGGCATCATGCTACGCAGAAACGCCCATCCGTGATTTTCCAAACCGACTCTTAGTGTCCCGTAATGCGGTTTGGCAGTTTCTCAGGCGCGAGCGGTTGAGATGCGCCAGCTCATCCACACAACCACATCCACCGAATGCGCAAACTACCTCGCAAACCCTCGTGGGCATGCTTCTATCAAAATGCTCTAGGGTCCGGACCCATAAGTCCGGGATTGAAATCGGCGGTACTTCCCACGTTAGAAAGATGGATCGTTCCCAAGCCGTGCGAGTATTGCCCGCGCCTCGTCGCTCATTTCGCGGACAATCTCAGCGGCGGGCTGGGCGTGGCGGACGAGGCTGACGCCTTGGCCCGACCATAGGGCAAGGGCATCAATATCGCCCTCGTCACCCGATCCCGGCGTGTGAGATTGGTATGAAACCACATCACCATGTGGCGACTTTGCAACGACCGCGCCTTCGTTGGGACGCCCACCCACCGGCGGGCGTCCGGCCGCCTCCCAAGCTTCAATCGTTTTGTTGCGGAGGCTACGGTGCGGAGCGTCGGGCCAGCCGACGCTGAAAACAGTCCCGTATTCTGTGTCCGTCTCCTTGGCTGTGAGGATGCGGTCGCGATAGCGCGGATGGATTGGAGCTTCGATGCTCGCGAGAAAGCGGGTACCGATCCAGGGCGCCCGCGGCACCAAGTGCCATCGCCGCGGCTAGACCGCGTCCATCCGCAATGCCACCGGCGGCAAGAACGGGGACCGGCGCGACCTGGTCAACAACTGCCGGAACCAACGCCATCGTGGCAACTCTACCGTAAACGTGGCCACCGGCCTCCCAGCCTTGCGCGACGATTGCGTCCGCGCCATCCTCGGCTGATATCCGAGCCTGTTCCGCGCTTCCTGCCGTATGCAGCACCGTTGCCCCGCCACGATGCGCCGCAACCGTCAGCGAGCCTGCCTGGCCCCAGAAAAATGAGACTACCGCCACGCCTTCTTCTAAGCAGATCGCGAGGCGCTCCTCCTGCGGATAAGTCAACACGAGATTGACGCCGAATGGTCGCTCGGTCAGGGCCTTGGTGGCCCGAATTTCTGCGCGTACCGCTTCGGGCGGACTCCAGCCGAGGGCGAGCATCCCGAGACCGCCTGCATTGCTAACCGCGGCCGCGAATTGCGGAGACGTAGCTCCACCCATTGGCGCCTGGACAATCGGGATCTCTATGCCGACGAGAGTAGTGAAAGCGTTGGGCATTGCGATCCCCCTGAGTCCACCATCCGGTCGCGGCCTTTGCCCGATCTAAGGATCGTGGTCCAAAGGGGGCATGGAATCAACAGGGATTTCGTCGGAATGTGCTTCGTGATTCACGGTCTCCAAAGGGAGACACACGGATGAATCGCGATTATTTCTGGCTGACCGAGGAGCAGTTTGGGCGGCTCGTGGCGCTCTTGCCAACCGACACACGCGGGAAACCGCGGGTTGATGATCGCCGGGTGATCAGCGGTATCGTGCATGTCCTGAGGTCAGGTGGTCGTTGGGTCGACGCACCGGATGCCTACGGCCCGCGCAAGACGCTCTACAATCGCTTCGTCCGATGGGCGGCCAAGGGCGTCTGGGTCGACATCTTCCATGCCTTGGTCTCGGCTAGCGGACCACCCGCGGAGGTGCTTATCGACTCCTCGGCGGTGAAGGCGCATCGATGTGCCTCAGGCGGCAAAGGAGGGGAACAAAATCAGGCGATCGGCCGATCGCGCGGTGGTCGAACCACGAAAATCCACGCCCTGACCGACGGCCTGTGCCGCCCAATCGCTTTCCTTTTGACCGGTGGCCAGGTCGCCGATTGCAGTGCCGCGGATTTGCTTCTGGAGCAGATGCCGAAGAGCCCGATCCTGCACGCCGACAAGGGCTATGACACCAATGCCATCCGGCACAAGGTCGAGGGCAAAGGGACGATGCCGAACATTCCGCCGAAAGCTAACCGACGCTGGAAGAACTGCTTCTCGCCATTCCTATACCGCGATCGCAACGCCATCGAGCGGATGTTTGGACGGCTCAAGGATTTCCGCCGCATTGCCACACGATACGATCGATCGGCGACGAGCTTCCTCGCCGCCGTCTGCCTCGCGGCAATCGTCAGCTACTGGTTATGAGTCCGGACCCTAAGCCAACCGGCCATGTCGTCGTGCGGCTGCACGATTCTTTCCACGATGAAATATTGCCATGAACAGCCGCGAACGTATTCTAATACCGCGTGCGGAAGCACTCGCCCCCTAAGTTCGTTAGAGTGGAGACCTCTCGCATGATGCCTACCCGCACGGTGGCCCATCTCCCGCGTAATCTCGGCCGCCACTACCTGTGGCTCTCGGCCATCGGGGCGGCCGACGGCCAAGGGTGATCACGCCGCTATGCTGGGCTATCTGAAATCACGCATATTGCTGCCCCTTCGGTGATGCTGGATGAATCCCAGATCTTCGTGGCAGATAGCTGGTTGCGCAGGTCGCGGACCGTGACGCAAGGGCGTTTTGGAACAGGTAAGCTCCGGTCAGCCCGTGCTCAGATCATCGCCATGCCGCCATTCACATGGATGGTCTGGCCGGTGACGTAGGCGGCTTCGTTGGAGGCGAGATAGGCGACGGCGGACGCGACTTCAACGCTGGTGCCCATACGGCGCGTCGGGATCGCCGCCATGATCGCCTCTTTCTGCTTGTCGTTGAGCTTGTCGGTCATCGCCGATTCGATGAAGCCCGGGGCGACGCAGTTGACGGTGATGTTGCGGGTGGCGATCTCTTGCGCCAGCGATTTGGAAAAACCGATCATGCCGGCCTTGGAGGCGCAGTAATTGGTCTGACCGGGATTGCCGGTGACGCCGACCACCGAGGTGATGTTGATGATGCGGCCGTGGCGGCGGCGCATCATTGGATGGGTGAGTTCGCGGGTCAGCCTGAACACGGCTGTCAGGTTGACTTCGAGCACGGTGTCCCAGTCGGCATCCGACATGCGCACGAACAGCCCGTCCTTGGTGATGCCGGCGTTGTTGACCAGGATGTCGACACCTTCGAGGTCGGCCTCCGCCTTCTGGCCAAGCGCCTTGACCTCGTCGCGGTTCGACAGGTTGGCCGGGAACAGCTTGACCCGGTCGCCAAGTTCAGCGGCCAGCGTTTCCAGTTTCTCGACGCGCGTGCCGTGCAGGCCGACGACGGCGCCTTGCGCATGCAGCACCCTGGCGATCGCCTCGCCGATGCCCCCGGATGCGCCGGTGACGAGTGCCTTGCGGCCAGTCAGTTTCAACATTTATTATGCTCTTTTCAAATGCTGCAGCATCGCCGCGCCAGAAGTCTCGGTTCGTGGCAGCTTCCTCGCCGCGAACTCGCGCAGCGCAGAGGTCTCGGCCACGATAATTCCAGGCGCCGGATGACCGACGTGATCACCTCAATCTGCTGCTTCACTGAGCTACTGCAAGTACTTGCACTCCAACCCTTCAGCCCACCTGAGCAAGGAGGCCGCTACGGACCGATCGGGGATTCCGCAAACATCGGGATACGGAAGGTGACCTTGCCGGCATGTCGTCCTACACCTGCCTGAATGCCAGAACTGCGTTCATGCCGGCCATGGCGAAGGCGTTGCTCAGTGCCACGCGGACCTTGCGCTCGCGCGCGACGTTGGGCGTGACATCGAGATCGCAATCCGGGTCTGGCTCGCGATAATTGGCGGTCGGCGGCACGACACCCTCTTGGATTGCCATCACGCAGGCGATCATTTCAAGCGCGCTCGCGGCGCCGAGGCAATGCGCGTGCATGGACTTGGTGGAAGAGATGGACATCGAGTTGGCGTGGCCACCGAAGACTCGCTTGATCGCCTCCGTCTCCATCCGATCATTGGCCTTGGTGCCGGTGCCGTGCGCATTGATGTAGTCGACATCCTGGGCATTCAGCCCGGCATCGGCAAGGCAGGCGCGCATCGCCGCCTCCGGCCCTTCGACAGCCGGCGCGACGAGGTTGAAGGCATCAGCGGAAAGGCCGATGCCGGCGATCTCGGCAATAATCGTTGCGCCGCGAGCAGTGGCATGTTCATAGCTTTCCAGCACTGCCATCCCCGCACCCTCGCCCAGCACCAAGCCCCTCCTGTCGGAGGAGAAGGGCCTGCAGGTATCTGGCGCAATCACGCGCATTGCTTCCCACGCTTTCACCACACAAAATACGAATGGCGCGTCGCTGCCTCCGGCAAGCATCACGTCGGCCCGGCCGCACCTTATCTGGTCTACGGCTGAGGCAATCGCATGGTTGGCAGAGGCGCAGGCGGAGGTGACGCCGAAGACCGGCCCGCGCAGGCCGAGGCTCATGCTGACCTGGCCGGCAGCGGCACTCGGCATCGCCTTGGGTACGTCCATGACGCCAGCACGGCGCGCGCCGTTCAAAAGGAGAGCGCGGTAGCTTGCCTCGATCGCTTCCCAGCCGCTGCCGCCGACGCCCACTATCGCACCGAAGCGATAGGCATTTCGTTCATCGCAGGAAAGTCCGGCCTGTCGCATGGCTTCCCGCGCTGCAAGCACGGCAAGCAGGCTGAAGCGGTCCATGGTGACGAGCTGCTTGCGGTCGATGTCGTGCTCAGGAAGCGTCTTGATCTCGGCACCGATCGTGCCGGTCAACCCATGAAGCTCTGAAGTGACAATCGGGCCGATTGCTGAGCGACCTTCGCGCATCTCTTTCCAGATGGAGGGGGCATCAGTGCCCAGCCCGCACAGCCCGCCTATTCCGGTGATGACGACCCGCCTGTCCATTCAAGCTGCCTCAGCAAGCAAGCCGCGGATGGCTTTCACGATGTCGCCAACATTCTGGAGATCCGACCACGCCTCCGATGTGTTCATTTCGATCTTAATGCCATAGGCTTGCTCGAGGTCCCAGAGCACGTCCGCCAGTCCCAGCGAATCGATGCCGAGCGCGGTCACTTCCGTCTCGGTCGTTATTTCGCCGACTATGGGTCGAAACGCTCCGGCAAAGTTCTCAGATTCGACGCGTTTCTTGATTATGGTAATGATTTCCGTTGCGAGTTGATCAGCCATTCTGTCTGTTCCTTTCGATTTCAGCTGGTTTGACGTGGACGCGGCTCAACTCCTACGGGCCGCGTTGCGAAAATAGCCACCGACAAAGCTCATGCTCATAAGGGCGGGCTGAGTTCCGGCCGATCTGCGGCGTAGGCTCCGATGACGAAGAAGGTCGCCGGCACCCGATGTGGCGCCAGCACATGACGGATCTGCGGTATGCAATGTGGGTTGGGCCAGTCCTCAAAGGTCGGCGTCAGCGCATCACCCGGCACTCACATGTGTAGTCCTGCTTACAATTCTGGACCGTTTCGGTCGATCAGGGTGCCGGACGGCCACTCGTCCATCGAGCGTCCAATTGGCGCAACGAAGACGATCAAGTCCTCGACGCGGGTGGGCGGCAGGTCGGGATGTATATTTGCGAGGGTGGACCGTACCTCAACCCCCGACACAATGCTCGCCAGACCGCCGCGGCAGAACCTCTCAACGTGGTTCCGCATTGCCTGCCGAACCGTGCCGAACACAAATGGAACCCCCATCCGCTGCAGCAATGGGTACACAACGCTCAGTGAAAAGCTGATTCCGAGTCCCTCAAGATCCGGACGGACCCCGTATAAGCCAATTTCGGCCACCAGTAGATCGACCTCGCCAACTTTGATGAAGCGGCGCAGTATGCCAATATGAGCCGCTATGCCGTGCGCGTCGTAACCGATTGCGCGGAATTCCGGCCTTGCACCGGCCCAGCTACGGCCGCCTTCGAATGGCTTTGCGAGGAAGGCCCCATGCCGTCCATAAGTCTTTAGAAAGAAATCGGAGAGTTCGACATGGTCGGCCAGTTGCAATTCATTTTCCCAGCACAACTTCCACCGTACGTCAGAGCCCATGGAAATACCTCATCTTGATTGCTGTTTTTGAGATAAGCGCCTACGCATGGAGAGCTTGTCGCGTCGAGCTGACGCGATGGACCTTGCGCGGATCACCGAAGAACCAAGCCGCAACCGACATGCGAGTTGATTGATGTTTCGGCGTATGCCGGAAGGCGTACACCAGAAGATGCTCCTCGGAGCCGAGAATGCTCCTTGGAGCTAACGCAAACATCGACGATTTTCCTTTAGTGCTTCCTTGAATTCTCCCTATGCGACGTTCTCCAGAATCGGTAAAATCGTTTGTTTCGATTAACGGCATCCACGCTATGGATAGCTAAAGACATGCGTTTCAAAGGGATTGACCTAAATCTCCTCGTTGTGCTCGACGCGCTGCTGGTGGAGCGCAGCCTCTCGGCGGCGGCCCGCCCCATCAACCTCAGTCAGCCGGCCATGAGTGCGGCCGTCGCCCCCGCTGCGCGATTTTTTCGGCGATGAACTGTTTACGACGAGCGGCCGCGAACGTTTTGTGACCCCGCGTGCGGCAGCACTTGCCCCCGCGGTTCGCGACGATCTCTGCACATCCAGTGCTCGATTATGGCTGTCCACCACAAGCAGCTGTCCGGCAGCTTACGTTCGAGAGATACATGTCGATGAGGCACGTCTCGGTCAGGTTCGGGCGTATTCTGAAGCCCTCCATCGAGGAATGGTTCTTGCTTGAACACCCCCGTCGCGACCTATCGCCGGTATCGGCGGAAGACGCTGTTCCACTTGCCATATTCATCAAGCATCAGGCAGATGAGGCCATTGCGCCCCGGTTCGGGCCATCCACATCCTGCCTTCGAAATAGCGCCGATTATCCTGCGCCGGACGGCACCCTCGACCCCACTCTGCTGGCAGCAGCGGCCCGATCCGTGCCCATTCCTCGTCCGATACCCAATCCGCGCGCCCAACGCTGCCTCCAAAAGACAGCCTTGAATCAGCGACCGAGTCTAGCGTCAAGCTTTGTCCACGAAGCCTAATAGAGGACAGTGTCTCCAAACTTGCCCCAACACATGTGTGAGCTTTGCTACGCGCGCGAATGCGCCTCGCACCCGTGCTTTGCCAACCGCCCGCGGGCTTATTTCGTCACAGCAAGGGCATTGTCTGTGGCTAGAACCGGCCAGTATTTCGAAATTGCCAGAAGGGCGCCGACGGAAGAAAAATGACCGTAGTCGAAATAGAGAAACTCGCCTGCGTCGGCGTAGGGGCAGCGTCCTGCGCTACAGAGGAATTTCAGCGGATCGATGAAAGTGGCGCCTTTGGTAAATGAGCGCACACGATTGTTGATGTCGGGATCCATGGCCATTGGCCAGTATGTATCATCCGAATTTCTGCGCTTTGCGAAGAATGCGATTTTCCGAACGTCGGTTATGAATTGCGGAGACTGGCCGATGACGAACACGCGCACACCCTGGCCACGAAGCGTATCGATCGTTTGCTGGAGACCGTCGAAACTTCTCGCCTCGTAGTCGGTCCACCGCCCGCTGAGGACAACCGTCTTGATGCCTGCGTCCCGGATGATCTCCAGGGCCTTCATGATTGAACCGTATGCAATCCGGGCGTGCATACGAGAAGTAAGAGAGAATCGGTGGACAGCCTGCGTAAGTATATTCCACGACGTTGGCTTGAATTTTCTTTTTGTTGGCCTCCAGCCCTGAAACATAGTGGGCGGCGAAGGAGTCGCCCCACAACAAAACGGTCGTAGCGAAGCCGCGAGTGCGTGTGCAGTCCTCGATGTTCCAGCTTTCGATCCGGCTTGAGCCCTCGTTGAAACAGGTCCCCTCGATCCAGTCCCCGACAGGAACCCGCTGCTGGGCATACTCCGGGAACCGTTGCGGAAAGCCGTTGCCGAGCGCCCCGGCCGCCCCGCCAACGCAAACAAGAGCGATTGCGCCCACTGAAAAGGCGAAGATCGGCAACGGGGCGGTGAAGGACCTTTTCTGCCGGAACGGCTGCTCGATATACTTCCAGGAGAATGCAGCCAATGCGAAGCTTGCAACCGTCATCGCAATGGTCATCGACGGGTCGAGAGTTTGTAACGAAAGATAGCGCGCGAACGCATTGATCGGCCAGTGAACAAGATACAGCGAATAGGAGATGAGGCCGATCAAGACCAGCGGCCGGACTTCGAGTATGCGGCTAGCTATCGTCGAGGGGCTATTTTGGCCGACATAGATAAGGAGGGCCGTTCCGAGGCACGGATACAGCGCGTTGTAGCCCGGGAACGGATCGCTCTCCGAAATCGCGAAGAACCCGATGGCGAGAAGGCCAAATCCGGCCAGCCCCACCATTTCCATAAGAAATCGATTGTTCAACGGCGGGGGCCGTTTCAGCACGAGCACGGCGCCCAGCATGAGTTCCCAGACTCGTGTCGGCAGCAGGTAGAATCCAGCGCTTGGCGCCAGCCATGTCGCCATGACCGCGAGCACGAAGCTGCCGAGAATGATCGGTAGGAGTGCTGTCAGCCAGCGCTTCGCAAAATAGCGACGGATCAGGAACATCAGGATTGGGGCAAAGATATAGTACTGCTCCTCGACCGAAAGCGACCACGTGTGCAACAGCGGTCGGAGCTCGGCATCGATGGAGAAGTAATTTGACGTTTTTTCCAAAAATAGATGTTTGACCAGAAAGTCGATGCCGCTACGACGCTGAGACTGAAGTCATGCAGATCTGACGGCAGAAGAATGAACAATGCCGCGATGCAGGTGAGGAGAGTGACAAAGATCAGGGCCGGCAGAATGCGTCGGGCACGGCGCCAGTAGAAGCTGACGATCGAAAACTCGCCGCGTTCAAAGTCGTCCAGAAGGCTTCCGGTGATCAGGTAGCCAGATATGACGAAGAAGATGTCCACGCCGGTAAAACCGCCGGGAATTGCCGAGATTCCGAAATGGAACAGTACGACCGGCAACACCGCAAGGGCCCGAAGGCCATCGATATCACGCCTGTATGTCATTAAATTAGTCCTCTGTTCACAGGCCACGGCGAGTGTCGGCAGCACACAGTTTGGGCTGGCGTCGGTACCCGCAGCCCTTGGCGGCCACTCCCCTTCCGGTCGCCCGCAAAGCTCTCCGGACGTGTATGACCATGTCATCGACGCCAGCCTCCTTCGCTGGGACAATGACATTTTCGGGGAAGGCATTCGGGTTAAGGCGTTCTCTGCTATTGACCCGCCGAACCAAGAAACATCCTGTGCCAGGTGTCCTGACGTGATTTCGAAGCATGAGGATCCATTGCGATGCTGCGTAGTCGGTTCCAAAAATCGGCACCAAAACTCAGTCGACGGCGGACTAACGTCTCCTCGCGCTATTGAGCAAATCGATTTTGTTTATGCGGCCCCATCCAATTGATGGATGCATGCCCCCCCCGGGGCGCCTTCACTGCCGGAATTAAGGAGACTGGGGCGGGCGATGCTCGGTTCAGATAGAGGCGAACGAGACGATCAGGTTGTGGCGTGACCGGAAGCGGCCATCCTTGCTACAGCCTGATTGATGGTTCGCACGCCAAGCTTTGCCTTGGCGTTTTCCAGATGGAATGTCACGGTGCGTTTCGAGAGGCCGAGGATCTGGCTGATATCCCACGCCGCGCCGCCCATTTCAGAGCTTCGAACTCCCGCGTCTTTGCGCCATCCACCACGCAATTGCCGGCGAGCCTGCGCCGGACATGAATGTGGAAGTTGATCGCTACCAACTGCAAGGCTTTTTCGTAGCATTCCAGCGACCGCAAGACAGGCGGACGCGCCTCATCTGAAGCGAAGGTCAGCCAGCAAAGCGGCCGCGATGATCATGCATGGACATGGTCAAGCCGCACCGAATGCCAAACTGAGCTGCGTTTTCCAAAACTTCTTGCTGCGAGGCTGGCAAATACCGATGATCTCGATCCAGCCCCCAGTGGAAAGTATCCCAGCCTCGCAGCCCGCGCAGGATCACCGGATCGACGCTGTGGTAGCGCAGTCGCAGATAATTGGAGGTCCAGGAAGAAGGATAATTCGAGATCACTAACGGCGTGTCGCTGGAGGCTGGCGGGTAAGTGAAGTAAGCGAAGAGCGGAAATTCCAAGCCGGCGGCGGCCGAGGCCATTGCCTCGTGGAGATCCGCAGCATCGACGCTTGCTGAAAGTTGCTCGATGAATTTTTCAAATAGCCGATGCATCTGGTTTTGCGTAAACTCCGCGGATGTTCCTCGATGCCAGGCGCGGGGCTCGGGCTAAACGATCGCGAATCGAAGCGACGCGCAGGATCTCGTCCCCATCATCGCTCCCATTACTTTCCTGCCTCTGCTTGAAGACAACGCCGCGAACCTGACCAATTGCCAGGCGGTGACGTTGACACATTGTCGATGAGCCGTGTGTCGCCCAGCCAAGCCGCGACAAAGCTCGCAGATCTGTTTCCGCGCGAAGTTCCAGGTATTCGACCTCGCGATAGCCGGCGGCCAGAATTGTTGCACGCGCTCCATCAAGCGTTGGCTGACGGGAGAGCCGCGCTCAAGCCGCTCGGCCGTATCGAAGAGGACCGATGCCAGCTTTGGGGCGATGACGCGTTCCGCTGGCGAGAGCCGGACGTTGCGCAATATCAAGGTCCCTCACCATGCGTCTGACAGTCTGAAACTGCTGGAAATCCTTCTCGCCAAAAAACGTGAAGTCAGCGCCGGTCTGCGGAAAGAGCTTGGCCACGACCGTCGCCACACCATCGACAGCCAGCTGCGCTCAACCCGCGCCTCCTTCCCTTGCGTTACCCGCTGCGGGTGTCGCGTTTGGCATATTTTTGTGCAAATGCGAAGAGCTAAAAAAGCGGACTTGCGGATCTGCGGTGTTGACGCGCAAACCTCCACGCTTACACTAAATCGATTAAGGCGCCCCTAGCTCTGGGCCAACCACTTCGCGGACATGGACCACAAGAAAACAGGAACCAGGAAAGACAGAGCCGCCATCAAGGCCGGCCAAGTCAAAGTCGATTTGATCGCCGTTGTCGTCGCCGTCAATGACAGTGAACCCTGTGTCCTAACAATCGGCCGGATGAACACCCTTCCCTCCGGACCGTTTGCGCTCGAGCACCGATCGCTGCAATCCGGCCTGAGGGGGTGGGTCGAGCATCAGACCGGCCATCCGCTTGGGTACACCGAGCAACTCTACACGTTCGCGGATCGGGACCGCATCGGCGCCGAGCGCGAGCGCGCCATCTCCATCAGCTATCTCGCACTGACCCGCAAGGAACAGAGCTCGACCGAGTGCGGCTGGCGAAGTTGGTACGAATATTTTCCATGGGAGGATCACCGCTCCGGCACGCCGCCGGTGATGCTGGATTTTGTGCGACCGCGCTTGATCGAGTGGGCGGATGGCGCAAGCGACGCAGCCACGCGACGCGAACGCCGTCAGCGGTCGGCGATAGCGTTCGGCTTCGATGATCGCCATTGGAACGAGGAACTCGCGCTTCAACGCTATGAGTTGCTTTACGAAGCAGGCCTGGTTCAGGAGGCCGGAAGCGGAACGGACGCGACCCCGCTTCCCCTGGTGCCCAGCGAGTCCATGGTCGCCGATCATCGCCGCATCATGGCGACCGGCATTGCGCGGCTGCGCTCCAAAATCAAATACCGGCCGGTCGTCTTCGAGCTTATGCAGCCGACTTTCACACTGCTGCAGCTGCAGCGAACGGTGGAAGCCTTAGCTGGCAGGCTCATCAACAAGCCGAACTTCCGCAGGCTTGTTGAGCAGCAGGAGCTGGTCGAGGAAACTGGCGAGACTTCCCTTGATACGGGGGGGCGACCAGCAAAGCTCTATCGTTTCCGCCGTGGGGTCCTCGATGAAAGGGCTGTCGCGGGGACGAAATTGCCGCTGACGCGGGCTTGACAACCTTATAGTCAAGGTAGACATATCCCCTTATTATCAGATCGAATATAATCGGAGGCGCTGATGACTGGGGCGTTACCTACTGCCGCGTCCTTGTACGAGCGCGTCCGGCGCGTGGTCCCGCCAGTCGAATGGTCGGCCTTTGCAAACGACATTGATGCCATCCTCGCGCTGAAGCGGGAGCGCAACGCCATCATCCTGGCGCACAATTATCAGACGCCTGAGATCTTCCATTGCGTCGCAGACGTCGTCGGCGACAGCCTCGCACTGGCCCGTAAAGCAATGGCGGTGGATGCCGACATCATCGTGGTTGCCGGCGTGCATTTCATGGCCGAGACCGCAAAGCTGCTAAATCCGAACACGACCGTGCTCATCCCGGACATGGGCGCCGGTTGCTCACTGGCGGATTCGATCACGGCACAAGATGTGCAGCTGATGCGGCAGCGCTATCCGGAGGTCCCGGTTGTCACCTATGTCAATACGTCCGCCGCCGTGAAGGCCCAATCCGACATCTGCTGCACCTCGGGCAACGCCAAGGCGGTAGTGGAATCGCTCGGCGTGCCGCGTGTGATCATGCTGCCCGATGAATTTCTTGCGAAGAACATCGCCGCCCAGACGAAGGTCGAGATCATCGCCTGGAAGGGTCATTGCGAGGTGCATGAGCGCTTCACCCCGGCCGATATCCGCGAGCTGCGCGCTGCACACGCGGGCGTGGTCGTGCTCGCCCATCCCGAATGTCCGCCCGACGTTGTCAGAGAGGCGGATTTCTCGGGGTCGACGGCCGCCATGTCGGATTATGTCGAGCGGGAGAAACCGGCACGGGTCGTGTTGATGACGGAATGTTCGATGAGCGACAACGTCGCGGTCGCGCATCCCGACGTCGAGTTCGTTCGCCCCTGCAATCTTTGCCCACACATGAAGCGCATCACGCTCGCCAACATTCGCGCCGCGCTCGAGGAGAACCGGTACGAGATCCGGATCGATCCCGGGATAGCCGACCCCGCCCGCCGCGCGGTCGAGCGCATGCTTTCAATATGAACCTTGATGTCCTCGACATCGCCGGAGCGCCGGTCGTCATCGGCGCCGGCATTGCCGGCCTGATGACGGCGCTTCATCTAGCGCCGGAACCGGTCGTGCTTCTGTCCAATGCGCCGCTTGGAACCGGAGTCTGCAGCGAGCTCGCTCAGGGTGGTCTTGCGGCAAGTCTCGGCGGCGACGACGACCCCGAACTTCATCTTTGCGACACAATTGCAGCCGGCGACGGCCTCTGCGACGAGGCGACGGTGCGGCGAGTGGTCCGGGCTGCAACCAATGCGATCAAGACCCTGGACCGGTTCGGCGTCGCCTTCGACCGCTACCCTGAAGGCGCTTTGCGGCTCGGGCTTGAGGCAGCACATTCGCAACGGCGGATCGTGCATGCCGGCGGCGACGCCACGGGTCGGGAGCTGGTCCGCGCACTCATCGCCGCAGCGCGCCGGACAGCCTCGATCACTATTCTCGAAAACGTGGAGGTCCGCCGCCTGATCGTGGAAGACGGGTCGGTCATCGCCGTGGTCGCGGTTGGGTACGCGGGTGCGGTCGCTTTGCCCACGCGCCGCGCGGTGCTGGCAACCGGCGGCATCGGCGGCCTGTTTTGCGACACGACAAACCCGCCTGGCTCATGGGGACACGGGCTGGCACTCGCTGCCTGGGCCGGGGCAGAGCTCGCCGACCTGGAATTCGTGCAGTTCCATCCGACCGCCCTCGACACCCCGTGTCGGCCGATGCCGCTGGTGAGCGAAGCAGTGCGCGGCGAAGGCGCGATGCTCATTGACGAGCGAGGAGAGCGCTTCCTCGCTGAAACGCCTGGCGGCGAGCTTGCGCCTCGCGACGTGGTGGCGCGCGCTGTTTGGCATCAGCTTGCTGCCGGGGGCCGCGTGTTCCTGGACGCGCGGCGATGTCTCGGCCCTAGTTTTGAAAAGCGCTTCCCAGGCATTGCCGGTTTCTGCCGCGAGGCAGGCGTAGATCCTGCGACCGACCCGATTCCGGTGCGCCCAGCGGCACATTATCACATGGGCGGCGTTGCCGTAGACGCCGGCGGCCGCAGCTCCGTCGAGGGATTGTGGGCGTGCGGCGAGGTTGCTTGTACTGGCCTGCACGGCGCCAATCGTCTCGCAAGCAACTCGCTCACCGAAGCGGCGGTCACCGCGAGCTGGGTTGCTGAAAGCGTTGCCGGCGCATCGTATACCCGGCGACGGCGTGTATGTTCCACGTTGGTGCCTTCACGGCCAGACGCTTCAGGCATCAGGGCGGTCGTCTCCGCCGCACTCGGCATCATCCGCGATGGCCAGACGATGCGCGAAGCGGTGGCGACCCTGCTGCCGATGGCAGGTCACGACGGCCCCAAGTCCGGCCCGGCTTTGGTCTCACTGATGCTGGCCGTTGCAGCCCTACGGCGAGAAGAGAGCCGCGGCGCGCACTGTCGATCCGATTTCCCCCGGCGCGATGCAGACGCGTGTACGTCACGGCTGACGCTGAACAGCGCAATGCAGGCCGCCGCCGCACTCAGTTGCCGGGCACCGATACGGAGCACGTGATATGGTTTCATTCTCACCCCTCCCCTCGACACTGATCGAACCGATCGTGCGCGGTGCCCTTCTCGAAGACCTTGGCAGATGCGGCGACCTGACCAGCGATGCAGTGATCCCCCACGATTGCATTGCCACCTTGGTGCTCAAATCGCGACAGGCGGGCATCGTTGCCGGGCTCGATCTGGTCGCGTACGCCTTCCTGCTCGTGGAGCCCGCGATCGACATTCACATTTGGCGTCCTGACGGCAGTGATGTCGGGGCGGGCGAAACCATCGCGAAGCTGTGTGGACCGGCGCGCGGCCTGCTCGCAGCCGAGCGCACAGCGCTCAATTTCCTGTGTCGCCTGAGC
This sequence comes from Mesorhizobium sp. AR10, assembly GCF_024746795.1. Taxonomy (NCBI): domain Bacteria; kingdom Pseudomonadati; phylum Pseudomonadota; class Alphaproteobacteria; order Hyphomicrobiales; family Phyllobacteriaceae; genus Mesorhizobium; species Mesorhizobium sp. AR10. Next base: position 631,489 of record NZ_CP080523.1, on the reverse strand, counting down.
GGCATTGCCACAGCCACAGCGGCGATGGTGGAGTCCGTGCGTGGCCACAAGGCGAGGATCGTATGCACTCGAAAGACGACTCCCGGCCTGCGCGCGCTCGAGAAATACGCCGTGCGCGTCGGCGGCGGCGCCAATCACCGCTTCGGGCTCGACGACGGCGTGCTTATCAAGGACAACCACATAGCGATCGCCGGTGACATCCGCACAGCTATAGAGCGGGCGCGCGCCGCCGCAGGCCACATGGTGAAGATCGAGGTTGAGGTCGACACGCTGGAACAGCTGGATATCGCGCTTACAGTTGGAGTCGACGCGGTGCTGCTGGACAATATGTCAGTCGAGGACCTTGCCCGCGCCGTGGCAACGGTCGGCGGCCGCACAATCACCGAGGCCTCAGGTCGGGTGACACCGAAAACGGCTCCCGCAATCGCAGCCACCGGTGTCGATCTCATTTCCATGGGCTGGCTGACCCACAGCGCGCCGATCCTCGATATCGGCCTGGACATGCCAGCCCTGGGAAACATCGGCACCCGCTTGAACTGATGGATACGAAATGAAGAGCAGTACCCCTCGGACCTGCACGCAGCGAAAAGGTGCTCGAAGCGAGCCTGTTACCGTTCAACGACGTGAGATTCGAGGCGCATTGCGCTGACGACGGTCATAGCGCTGCGAGCCCCGCCTGTCGATTGACCCCTGCACGCGCTCGCCGACCAGCAACAAAGGCTTTTGAAGATGACGATTGAAATGAACGCGGAAACCGATGTGAACCAGGTTGTGGACACCATCGACGTAGCGCTACCCCGATGGAGCAGCAAGGAGGCGGAGGCGATCCACGGCATGCCGTTCAATGACCTGCTCTTCCTGGCTCAGACGGTTCACCGCCAGAACTTCGATCGCAACCGGGTGCAGCTGTCGCGGCTGCTCAGCATCAAGACCGGCGGATGCCCGGAGGATTGCGGTTATTGCAGCAAGTCGGCGCATCACGAAACCGGCCTGAAGGCCACGAAGCTGATGGAGGTCGAGCGGGTCATCACTGAGGCGACCAAGGCGCGTGACGCCGGCGCCACCCGCTATTGCATGGGCGCGGCCTGGCGCCACCCGAAGGAGCGTGACATGAACGCCCTGATCGCCATGGTCGAGGGCATAAAGGCACTCGGCATGGAGACCTGCATGACGCTCGGCATGCTCGAACTTGGCCAGGCGCAACGCTTAAAGGCGGCCGGCCTCGACTACTATAACCACAACATCGACACCTCCGAGCGCTACTACCCAGAGGTTGTCTCCACCCACACCTTTGCCGACCGGCTGCAAACGCTTGGCCACGTGCGCGAGGCTGGCATAAAGGTCTGCTGCGGTGGCATTTTCGGGATGGGCGAGGAAAAGGCCGACCGCATCGACATGCTGGTCACGCTGGCCAACCTGCCTGAGCCGCCCGAAAGCGTGCCGATCAACCTTCTGATCCCCATCAAGGGCACGCCGCTTGCCGAGGCCGGCCCCCTCGACCCGCTCGACTTCGTGCGTACAATTGCGCTCGCTCGCGTCATGATGCCCAAGTCCTTTATAAGGCTGTCCGCCGGCAGGACGGCGATGAGCGACGAAATGCAGGCACTGTGCTTTTTCGCCGGCGCCAATTCCATATTCGTTGGGGACACGCTGCTGACGGCGGAAAATCCCGGCGAGGACAAGGATCTTTTGCTCTTCCGGCGCCTTGGCATCGAGCCGATGGCAGTCGAGGCGCAATGAACGGGGCACCGCGTGCCCGCTACGAGGCAACCTTGCAGGGACTGGCGCGCAGGGACCGGTTGCGCACACTTGCGCCACGCGCCGGGCGCAGGGACCGGTTGCGCACACTTGCGCCACGCGCCGGGCTCGACTTCTCGTCGAACGACTATCTCGGGCTGGCCGCCTCCAGGAGACTTGGCGAGGCGGTTGCGGCTGCCATTGCGCGGGGTACGCCGGTTGGCGCAACCGGGTCGCGGCTGTTGCGCGGCAACGCGCCGGAGCATGAGCAACTGGAGGCAGACGCGGCGGCGTTCTTCGGCACCGAACGCGCGCTGTTCTTTGGCAGCGGCTACATCGCCAACTTCGCCCTTCTGACCGCGCTGCCACAGAAGGGCGACCTGCTGGTCCTCGACGAACTCGCCCATGCCAGCATAAATGAGGGGGCGCGGGCAGGACGCGCCGAGTTCAAGCTGGTTGCGCACAACGACGTCGATGCTGCCGAGGACGCGATCACGCGCTGGCGCGCCGAAGGCGGCATGGGTCGCGTCTGGATCGCGATCGAAAGCCTCTACAGCATGGATGGTGACCGCGCGCCGCTAAAAAGTCTTGTCGCGCTTGCCGATCGGCACGAGGCATTCCTTGTCGTCGACGAAGCGCATGCCACCGGTGTCTGGGGACCGGATGGCCGGGGGCTGGCCGCCGCATTGAAGGGCCGCGACAACATCGTCGCGCTCCATACTTGCGGCAAGGCGCTCGGCGCGTCGGGCGCACTGGTCACCGGACCGCGAACGCTGTGCGACTATCTCATCAATCGGTGCCGGCCATTCATCTACGCCACCGCGCCATCGCCGCTGATGGCGGTGGCAGTGCGCGAAGCGCTCGCCATGCTGTCCGACGAGCCCATGCGTCGCGTTCAGCTGCAGGATCGCGTTGCCTTCGCCGGCCGTCAATTGGCCGAGCGCTGCGGCGTGAAGCCGAGCGGCTCGCAGATCCAGCCCTTTGCCATCGGCGATGTCGGGCGCACCATGGTGGTGGCGGCGGCACTGCAGGCCCGCGGCTTCGACATCCGCGGCATCCGCCCGCCGACCGTGCCAGAGGGCACATCGCGCCTGCGCATTTCGCTGACGCTCAACGTCGACGAAGCTGCCATCTCGGCCATGGTCGACGCGCTCGTTGAGGTGTTGGCCCAAACATGACCGGAGCGGTATGACCCAACGCATCGTCATCACCGGAACCGACACCGGAATTGGCAAGACCGTGTTTGCGGCTGGCCTCGCCGGCCTGCTCGACGGTTTCTACTGGAAGCCGGTGCAATCGGGCCTCGACGGCGAGACCGACAGCGAGGTGGTTGCGCGGCTTGCCGGCTTGCCCTCGGAGCGCGTGCTGCCGGAAGCCTACCGCTTGAAGAGCCCGCTGTCGCCGCATCGTTCGGCCGAGATCGACGGCCTCGCGATCAAGGGTGCCGATCTTACTTTTCCCGTCCTGCCGACGCCGCTCGTCATCGAGGGCGCGGGCGGGCTGATGGTGCCGCTCAACCGGCGCACAAGGTTCATCGACATCTTCGCTGAGTGGCGGCTGCCAGTAATTTTGTGTGCCCGCACCACGCTCGGCACCATCAACCACACGCTCCTCTCAATCGAAGCTCTGCGGGCCCGCTCCATCCCGCTGGCCGGCATCGCTTTCATCGGCGATGAGATGGCCGATACACAACGGACAATCGTGGAATTCAGCGGTGCGCCGCAGCTCGGCAGGCTGCCGCACCTCGATCCTTTGACGAGAGAAACGCTGAGGGATGCAATGATTGCCGGCTTCGCCTTCGCCTCGATTGCGGGAGGTGACTGATGTCGCAGTCCCATGTCTGGCACCCCTTCACCCAGCATGCGCTCGAGCCGGCGATTCCTGAAATCGTCATGACCGAAGGCGCCTATCTCCACAAGGCCGACGGCGCGCGCATCCTGGACGCCATCTCCTCCTGGTGGGTCGTTACCCATGGCCACCGCCATCCGCGCATCATGAAGGCTATCGAGACAACCGCGTCGAGCCTCGACCAGATTATCTTTGCGGGCTTCACGCACGAGCCGGCAGAGCGCCTGGCCAAGGCGCTTGTCGGACTCGCTCCCGGCGGACTCGATTGGGTGTTCTATTCCGACAGCGGCTCGACCTGCGTCGAAGTCGCGCTGAAGATGGCGCTCGGTTATTTCCGCAATATCGGCGCCCCGCGCTCGCGCATCGTCGTCATGGAGCACAACTATCATGGCGACACGATCGGCACGATGAGCGTCGGCGCCCGCGGTGTGTTCAACGCCGCCTATGAGCCTTTGCTATTCGAGGTCGACACCATCCCCTTCCCGGCCGCCGGGCGCGCGCAGGAGACACTGGATCGGTTCGAGGCTGTCTGCCGCGACCTGCGCGCCGCCGCGCTGATCGTCGAACCGCTGGTGCTTGGCGCCGGCGGCATGCTGATGTATCCGGCCTGGGTTCTCACCGAATTGAAGAAAATCGCCGAAGCCTCCGGCACGCTCCTGATCGCCGACGAAGTGATGACTGGCTGGGGACGCACCGGAACCATGTTCGCCTGCGAGCAGGCGTCCATCTCGCCGGACATCTTGTGCACCTCGAAAGGCTTGACCGGCGGCGCCATCCCGCTGGCCGCCACGCTTGCCACCGATGCCATCTTCCAGGCTCACTATTCGACGGACCGGACGAAGACCTTCTTTCATTCGAGCTCCTACACCGCCAACCCGATTGCCTGCGCGGCAGCACTTGCCAATGTCGAGATCTGGCGCGACGAGCCGGTGGCCGAGCGCATTGCGGACTTGAGCGCGATGCAGGCCACCGGGCTTCGACGCTTTCTCGACAACCCTTTCTTCACCGACAGCCGGGCGACCGGCACGATCGTGGCTCTCGACCTGCGCGCCGGCTCAGCCGGCTATCTGGCCGAGATCGGGCCGAAACTGCGCGCGTTCTTCCTCGACAAGGGTCTGCTTGTGCGCCCGCTTGGCAATGTCCTCTATCTTCTGCCACCCTATTGCATCACCGGCGAGGAGCTCGACGGGCTCTATGACGCGATCGAGGTGGCCGGCGAACGCTTCGGCTCAAAGCCATGAGCAGGTCGTCGCGCATTCTCGGGTTCGGTCATCACGCGCCTGGGCGAAAAGTCGAGAACCCGGAAATCGAAAGCCGTCTCGGGCTCGAACCGGGCTGGATCGAGCGACGCACCGGGATACGGTCACGCTTCTGGGCGAACGACGAGGACACGTTGTCGGGCCTTGCCGCGCATGCCGGCGACATGGCGCTGGCGAATGCCGGCATCGAGCGGAGCGACATCGGGCTGCTGTTGCTTGCCACCTCGACACCCGATCACCTCCTGCCGCCCAGCGCGCCGCTCGTAGCTCATCGTCTGGGTCTCGGCCGTGCAGGCGCGGTCGACCTCGCTGGTGCTTGCGCCGGCTTCATCTATGCGCTGATGTTCGCGGACGGGTTCACCCGCCTGCATGGCAAATCGGCCCTTGTCATCGCTGCCAACATCCTCAGCCGTCGCATCAATCCGGCTGAGCGCGCCAGCGCCGTGCTGTTTGCCGATGCCGCCGGCGCCCTGGTGATTGGCCCCTGCGAGGACCCCGATCGCGGCATTCTCGGTGCCTCGGTGGATTCCGATGGCTCGCGCTACGGGCTGATCCAGATTCCTGCCGGAGGAAGCAACAAGCCGTTCCACGGCGACCTCGACCTCGAGCAGACTAGAATGACGATCACCGACGGCCGTGAAGTGTTCGCCAAGGCGGTCGAGATGATGACTGCCTGCTCGCAGGACGCGCTCACTGCTGCCCGAATGCGGCCGCAGGACATCGACCGGTTCGTGCCGCATCAGGCCAATGCCCGCATTTTCGATGCGGTCGGCAGGAACCTCGGCATAGCAGATCAAGCGATCGTCAAGACGATCGCCGATTACGGCAACTCTTCCGCCGCGACGATCCCACTGTCGCTCTCGCTGGCCCATCGGACGGACCCATTTCGACCGGGCGAGAAAATCCTGCTGGCGGCAGCGGGTGCGGGTCTCAGCGGCGGTGCACTCGTCGTCGGAATTTAGCCGAACACCTGGCTGCTCCGAGGACGGCAGGATTCATTATGGATAGGACAACAGACCCATGCGAAAACTAGTCGCCGGCAAGCTGCACGGCATCTACGTCACCGAAGCGAACCTCAACTACCACGGTTCGATAACGCTTGACCCTGACCACTGCGAAGAAGCGGGGATCCTGCCCATGGAATTCGTGGAGATATGGAACAAGAATTCCGGGGCGCGGATTTCGACCTATGTCATCCTGGGCGAGCGCGGTTCACGATGCTGTATTCTCAATGGAGCAGCGGCCCGCACTTGCCAGCCCGACGACCAGATCATTGTCTGCAACTCCATCTACCTGGACGAAGCGCATATTACCTCTCTGAAGCCCCGGATCGTTACGTTCGACCAGGATAACAACATACTCGACCGCCTAAGCTACTCCGTCGATCTTGACGCAGATGGCCGCTACACCTTCTCGATCCTTGACGAGACTGATGAGGCTTTGGCCATTCCTGCCATGGTCTCCGGGGCGTGACACCCGCCGCACATGTGACATCAGTGTTCGTCAATTGGTGGCCTGCTAGCAAGGCCGAGCCTGGCTCGTTGGTCATCGGCAAAATGTTCGGCGGGCGACTGCGTCTTGAACCGATGAACTGTCAGTTTGCCGTTCTCAACAATATGAACGGCCCATCCCCCACCACAACGCTTGACGCGCACGTCGTTTGGTTCGCCAGCCACCATTGCCGCCCCTCATTTTCGTCGCCCTGGACCGAGACTGGAAGTCGCTCCATGCACGGCGAAAAACACGGGACCTTACGTTACGTCAAGCAAAGATTTTCTGACGGCTGATGACTTGTCGATATGACTACGGAGGCAATTCAGGCGCGGAACGTCCGGGCACGCGGTATCTTGCGCTCGGATCGATTTAGATGCCCAAATTTTGCATTTTAATGCAGTCTTAATTATCCGCGGCCAATGTGAATGGGAACGCGTATTCAGTTCGAGTAACTCTGCAAAAAGCCCGCCGCTCTTGCCCTCAAGAGTGGCGGGTTTTTCGGTTGTGAGCACTGGTGCGGTCGGTGCGGATGCTGCCACAGCACAAGCGCCGTGGCGTCATCCCTGCCCCCCTCCGTCAATGGCGCGGTGCTGCTTTTCGGGGCGAAGGCTCGTCTAGGACGAAGCTGAACGCGCGAGCCGCCGGCTCTTGCTGATGCTGGGCACCGGACCCCTCCCCGGTGCACGAGCCTTGGCGCCCGGGTTCTCGTGGCAATCGTTTCCGGTCTCGACCAGATGGTTGCAGAGGAACAGGAGAACGCCTGTCCTACCGGCGAGTTCGATTCTGCTGCTTCACAGGCGGCCAGCTCTGCTCGCAGAGGGAGCCATTGTCCAGCGTGCCGGACCGGAATTCTTCGAATGATCGATTCCGATCTTCAGTAGAAAGAGATCGAGAACAGGCTTGCCAGCGTTTCAGGTCAGGATCGCTCCCTCATGCTACATCAAGCAGGGATGCGCCAACCGCGGTCGGATCAGAATGCACAAGACGGCGGGAAGCGTCGCTATTGACCGCAGTGCAGGACGAGCATCGCAACAGTCTTGCCGGGGCTTTATTGCTTTCAGCGGCAACCGGCACTATGTAGCGACACTTCGCCGACTGTCTTTCAAGCCACCCGGAGAGTTTCATGACAGAAGAAGCCGACAACAACATCGACGTCCTCGAGCTCACCGCCGATGTCGTCTCTGCCTATGTCTCGAACAATCCGGTCCCGGTGGGCGAAATCCCTGCCCTGATCGGCCAGGTGCACGCGGCACTCAAAGGCACGGCCGGCACTAGCGTTTCGGCGGAAGAACCGGAGGTTCTCAAGCCTGCCGTATCGATCAGGAAGTCGGTGACGCCGGACTACATCATCTGCCTTGACGATGGCAAGAAATTCAAATCGCTCAAGCGCCATCTGTCGACCCACTACGGGCTGACGCCAGACGACTATCGCGCCAAATGGGGTCTGCCGTCGGATTATCCCATGGTAGCGCCGAATTACGCCGCTACGCGCTCGGCATTGGCCAAGACGATGGGGCTCGGCCGCAAACCGGCAGAGCCGGAAAACCCTGGGCCGGCGAAGCGGACGCGCAAGAAGGTCGCAGCTTGATTTCAGCAATCGAGGTTTGTTCTGGGGCGCAGCTGCCATTGGCATAATCTGCATCTGTCCGGAATATGAAAAGGCGGGGTCTACCCGCCTTCTCTTGCAAGCAGCCTGGCTCCCAAGGACTTCGCGCGGGCTTACAGCAGCCTGCTCCTCAAGCCGTCCGGTGAGCCCTGTTCTCCCCTTATATCGCTCGACCAGCACATCCGGGCGGACCGCATCCCTCCGCTGCTGATAGGAGTCAGGGAAAAAAATTCAGCCGGCTTTGCTGAGGCTGCCAGCTGAGGACTTGCCAGTGCGGCGGTCCTGTTCGATTTCATAGTTGATCTTCTGGCCGTCAGCGAGAGTCGAGAGGCCCGCCCGTTCAACGGCGGAAATGTGGACAAAAACATCCTGACCGCCATTGTCGGGCTGGATAAATCCAAATCCCTTGGTGCTGTTGAACCATTTTACCGTTCCAGTCGCCATGTGCGTTTTCCTTTGTAACAATTGCAATGTGGGCAGGCCGTCAGGCCTGTCCCGATTCATAACCGACTTTGGAGTAAGACGCCGCAAAAACGAGAAATCTGCAAGGCTCAATTTGACCGGCGGCTGTAACTCCTCATGGACCGTCCAGCGTCCGCCCGTAAAGGCTCACAACGACACGCGTTACGGCCTCGATGCGATACCCAAGACGGACGGGGCTGGAAGCGCAATAGCTACCAGGCAGGGCGACGGGAAGTTGATCGTTTGGGGCAAATGGGGGCTATGGACGACGCCGCTGGCGGACGGTTCGGGCCTCGCCGGTATGGACGGAAGCTGGCCGTCGGCCTGTCCCGCGGCAGGGCCACTCGGCCCAAGCATGCGCGACTTTTCGTGAGAGGTGGTCCTATGCAAAAGCCATACGTGCGCAGTAGATGTCCACCCGGCCGGACAGGCCAAGAGCCTTTTGGGGAATCGACATTGCCGCTGCTCCCACCTTTGATCCGCCACCTCAAATCTCCTGACCTGTTTGGCAGCCTTGACCGCGTGCCGGCGCTTGGCAAAGCAGTCAGTGAGCGGACATTTGAGGTCCTCAACCCATCGACGGGCGAAGTGCTGGCAGAGCTTCCCCGATATGGGTGTCGAGGAGACGCGGGCTGCGGTCGACAAAGCATATAGCGCGCAGCCTGGATGGGCGGCATTGACGGCCCGTGAACGCAGCGACGTTCTGTGGCGCTGGCATCAGCTGATTATCGACCACGCCGATGACCTTGCCGCGATATTGACCGCGGAAATGGGCAAGCCCCTTGCCGAGGCCAAATTGGAAGTGTCGCATGCGGCGGCCTACCTGCAATGGTACGCCGAAGAGGCCAACCGCATCTATGGGGAGACGATCTCCGCACCATCGACGGACCGCCGTCTGCCCGTGATCAAGCAGCCGATCGGCGTCGTCGGCACGATTACGCCATGGAATTTCCCGGCTTCCATGGTGGCGCGCAAGATCTCGCCGGCCTTGGCGGCAGGCTGCGCGATCGTGCTGAAACCCGCTGAACAGACGCCGCTCGTGGCCGGTGCAATGTTTGCCCTTGCGCATCAGGCCGGCTTTCCCGAAGGCGTGGTCAACCTGATCTACGCGTCTGAGGGCGATGCCGTCGGATGCGAACTCTGCACAAACCTCAAGGTCCGCAAGATCAGCTTCACCCGCTCGACCGAGGTTGGCCGGCTGCTCATGCGCCAGTGCTCGGACCAGATCAAGAAGGTCAGTCTCGAGCTCGGCGGGTCCTCGAACATGTGAAGCAGGTCGCACCTCGATGGGCGGCGGCTCCGGACCCGCTGAAACTGTCGCATTCGTCACCTTGAGGTCAGCTTCGCACCGACGCCGCTGTTGTGCCACAGTCAAGCAAGGCAGTCGCCTCGAGGTGAGCACGTCCCGGGAAGCGTCGGGTATCGGACCTGGACAAGCGTTCACATCATCGTTCCACCCCACCGGCTGTCCCGGCGATGGCCGTCAGCAGGTCCTGAGCATCCCAGCTTTCTAATCGCTGCGCAGAATCTTTGCTTCAAGCGCGGCTGCCACGAAAGCTCTTCGAGCCGCCGCTGGATAAGCCTCACCGCGCAATACCTGCAGACAGGCATCCATCGCGGCCTTCCGTTTCGCGGTCTGACGTTGAAGATCACGCAGCAAAATAGCGGCCGCGTCATTGACCTCGAACACGATCCGCTTTGAGCTGTGAAGGCTAAGCCGAACAACGACTGGCCTCTCAAATCTGCTCAATCCGGTCATGTCTCCGCTCCTGCGAGGCAAATAGCCTCGATCGCACCTTGGCCCGGCCGAACGGTTCCGCTGCTCACTGAAGCTCGCCCCTCGCGATCGATGGGCGGTACCTGATTCATGGCGGGGTTGCGCCGCTAATGTCGAGACCTGCTTCTGCTTTCTGCTATCCGTGAAATCCCGACACAATGCCCCCTCGGCGTGCCCCGTGCCAGACGCCTAAACCTGCACTTTTCCACGGCCGGACTTGCAGGCAGCGAGCCATTGCATGGCGGAAATTGCATCTTCTAATATGGCGGCCCGTTTCGCAAAGCCGAAAAAGGCATTGCGTGCTGCGCTTCCAGGTTTTCGCCCATCGTATGCATCATAGCAGGTCCTGAGGGCTGCCTCGTGGATCACGTCTCTGCGATCTTCTGGCCATTCGTTGAGGAAATCGATGGCGTCCGCAAGGCTGGCAATCTCCTGCACGATGTAGGTTGCACGCTTTACGAAAACTGGGCTGCTGAAAGCCTCAGGGCTCATTGGTTCCTCCCGACCTACTGAACGACTGGTCTGCGTGAACAGGCGCTTCATCGACACCCGCCGACACTCGCAGAATGTGTTGTCAGGGCAATGACGGTTCAAGAGGAAGGCAGCGGCGTGATGCCCTCCGGTAGGCCAGCAGGCCGATTCCATACATACTGTTGCAAGAGCGGCTGATCAGGTGGCAAAAAAATCTGCATCGTTCCGACCATTTCGCACGAAACGCTTGGTACATCTTCCGGCGTTGACCCGCCACGAGGAAGCGGCTCCGCACCCTCCGCTTCGTCACAGGGCTACTCCCATGGTTGTACGGACTTGCGGCCTTCAGCCTACCTGAGCAAGGCAACGTGACCGTCGAGATACGAGACAACCAGACCATCGCCGCAAAAGTGCCGGTCCTGCTATTCAAGTACCTAGCTCCTGACCCACCGGCTCCGCGGCAATGCCAGGAATTTCGCCTATCCGGAGAGGTTTCCCTATTAAATAGCCTTGAGCTTCATCACATCTGACGCAGCGCAGATAGTCGAGCTGTTCGGGAGTTTCTACGCCTTCGGCTGTTACCTCGATTCGAAGCTCATGCGCCAACTCAACCAACGATCTTACAATCGCAGCGCAGTCCGCATCGGTGAGCATATCCTGGACAAAAGATCGGTCGATCTTGAGGCGCGAAAGAGGCAGTTTACGAAGATAGGTCAGTGATGAATAGCCGGTGCCAAAATCGTCAAGAGCAACTGTGACGGATAGAGAAACTAACGATTGTAAGAATGAAATCGTTTCTTCAAAATTCGAAATCAGCACAGTTTCTGTGATCTCGACCTCGAGTCTTCGGGGCTCCAAGCCGGCTTCAGCCAAGGCCACTACAATTCCATCCAGCAAGGCCTTGTTCTTAAGCTGCACTACCGACAAGTTGACGGAGACCCGTAAGTCGCGCGGCCAGCGCGCCGCCGCCAAACAAGCCGTTTTGACGACCCAGTGTCCGATGGAGTGAATCAAACCCGTTTCTTCAGCGATGGGTATGAACTCCGACGGAGGGATTGGGCCAAGGGTCGGATGCTGCCACCGCAGAAGCGCTTCAAAACCTCGGATGCGATCGCTCCCGAGGTCGAGAAAGGGTTGAAATGCGAGCCAAAGCTGGTCGTTGGCGAGCGCAGATGCCAGATCGCGTTCAAGGGCACGGCGCCTTGCAGCGGCTTCATCGTCGCTTGCGCTGAAAAACTGGATGGACCCCGCCCCCAGCGTCTTAGCCCTGTATAGCGCGGTGTCGACGCACCGCAGGAGTTGGTTGGCATCCAAACCGTCAGTGGGCGCCAAAGCGATACCGATAGAGGCCCTCCAATAAATTTCACGTCCTTCGATCAAGAAAGGGGCGCGCATGGACTCTATGATCTGTTTGGCCAAGGACCTGATCTGATCTGGCCTGATATCGCGCGTAGCAATTATTGCAAATTCGCCGCCCTCCAATCTGGCAATGCCATCGCTCTCCCGCGTCGATCTCCGAAGTCTCGCAGCCACTTCGACCAAAAGGGCATCCGCCAGGGCTCGGCCAAAGCGATCATTCACCTCGGCAAAATTGTTAAGATCGAACAAAAGCAACGCACAGTGCTGGTCAAACTGCTTTGCGTCCACCAACGCGTTCTCCAGCCGCTCGTTGAAGCTGAACCGGTTTGGCAGTCTCGTTAGAACATCCCTGCGAATGGCATTTTCGCTTTCCGCTTGCAGAATGAAGCGTTGGGTAAATTCGACCGCGTGAGCAAGCACTGCACGAAACAGCGTGATGGCGTAGCTAACTATCAGGATTGCAACGGGCAGATTGACGGCGCCTTCCATCCACACAATCGCAACCGCCGAACCGACGAAGATCGGCAGCGTATACGCGATGGCCGCAATAGGAATCGTGGAGAAAGAAGCGGCGCCGCCTGCGATCATCCCGGCGCTCAGGCAGGTAATGACGACCTGGGCGGCACTTGTTGCCCCGCTGAAGAACAGGACGGGAAGTGCTCCCCACCAAGTGCCGAACAGGAAGGCGTTCCGCACCAGGTTTTGCGTTGTTTGGCGAGACACTGACCTTGGTTTGACTGGCTGAAACGATAATCTCGCTCTTAGGCCTACGAACCCGGCGGCGACGATGATAACATTCGCCCAGAGGATGGCTTTCGTTTGGTCCGGGGAGCCCCAAAGCGCCATAACAAGAGTGGCCGCATTGAGTATGTTCGCAACCATGCCGAGAGGCGTGTTGCGAAGCACGATACTGACCTGCTCCGCCCTGATTCGGCCGGCAAGTGGTTCGATTGTCGAGGGCCCGCCAAAAACTCGCAGGTCTCCCGCCAGAAGGTCACCAAACCTTGCGGCATACAGACGCTGCATCACTCTTTCACTCCCCCACGCTAGAGTAGTAGCTGCGTGTTGGTCTCCTAGCACCGAACACTTCGGAAAAAGTAAATTTCAGCCGCAAAAATTGGACAGCCCAGTTTGGAAACCGAGGCCTTCGGAAATTCGAAGATAGCGAAAACCGCAATGCTTACTTAGGGGCATCGTCGACCTAACGTGATCCATGTTTTCGCAATTGTGGCGTTGGCGATCGCGCTTTCTGTTTCGACGCCTGTTGGCTAAGCTGGTTTAATGAGCCGGCTCATTCTCGAAGGGATCGAAATTAGTCGATGGTTTCGACCTCGTCATCTTCGAGCTCGTCGCTTGGGAGAACACCGCTATCCCGACACCGCGTTCTGTCTTATTGGTGTGACGTTTGCATGCGCCCGAACCGCGTACTCTCCAGGACAAGCATCAGCGGCACGGCGAACCGCTGCTCGAGGCGCTACGCCCGTTCGATGTAACGCGGAAGGCGCAGCCGTCGATCGCGGCTGGGCGGGCAGAACCGAGTTGCCGAAATGCGCCACCATCTCAGCATAGGAGCTGTTGACCTGTAGAACCCAGCATCATCTCCGAATGCTCGCGAGTATCACCACGAACGTGCGACCCGCTTCCGCACTAGGCCGCGCTGTTCTTGACCACGCCCAGTTCGTGGTTGCTCAGCCGTCGGGAAGCGGGCGTCCGGCCTTTGCCGCTCGTATGCTGAGCGAAGTCGGAAATCGGGCAGGGTCGGCCAAGTAGGTAACCCTGGATCGCATCGCAGGCTTCTTGCCGCAGGAAGGTCAGCTCCGCGTCCGTTTCGACGCCCTCTGCCAGGACCGGGAGCTTGAGGCCCCGAGCGAGGCCAAAGACCGCACGCATGACGGCAGCCGCCTCATCGCTGGTATCCACCGCCCGGACTAGAGACTGGTCGACTTTGATCTTATCAAACGGGAATGCCCGCAGATTCGATAGCGACGAGTATCCGGTGCCAAAATCATCCATGGCGATTTGAACCCCAAGGCTTTTGAGCTGACGCAGGGCAGCGAGCGCCCGCCCGATATCCTTGATCAGGCAAGTTTCGGTAATTTCCAGCTCGAGGCGGAACGGATCGAGACCGGTTTCTTTCAGCACTGCCCCGACCAGCTCGGGCAAATTCCCGCCGTGGAGTTGCATGGCCGAAACGTTGACGCTGATTGCTAGCGGTTGTTGCCAGCTTGCCGCTTCGGCGCAGGCGGTCCGCAGCACCCATTCACCGATCTTCAGAATGGCGCCACATTCTTCAGCGACCGGGATGAACACCGCCGGCGGAACTGCGCCGCGTTCCGGATGATCCCACCGGAGCAGCGCTTCGAAACCGAAGACCTTGTTGGACAGGAGTTCCGCCTGCGGTTGATAGACGAGGCGGAGTTCCTTGCGCGAGATCGCGTGACCGATGTCGTGCTCGAACTGGCGGCGATCGCGCAGATGCTCACCCATGGACGGCTCAAAAACGCAATAAAGGCCACGCCCCTGCATCTTTGCCTCATAAAGCGCAGCATCGGCATGGCTCAGAAGGGTCTCCCGATCGGGTGCATCGTTCGGGAATACAGCGATGCCTATGGTGGTGCCGATGGTGACACCGGCGGGCAGGTTAGCGCCTGTGTCGTTGAATGCGTCCAGGATGGCTTCAGCAGTGCGCGTCGCATAGCCCGCGCTCGGCAGACCGGGAACAATCACGGCGAACTCGTCGCCGCCCAAGCGCGCAACCATCTGCCCTGGCTTAAGGACGCCCCTGATCTTCTCGGCCACACACTGCAGCACGGCGTCTCCGACGAGATGGCCGAAGAGGTCGTTGACCTCCTTGAAGCGGTCGAGGTCGAGGTCGAGGAAGAGAACGGCAAGGCACCGCTCAGCGCCGCGATGCGTCGTAAACTCGGCCTCCAGCTTTTCGTTAAAGCTCGTGCGGTTTGGAAGCTTGGTCAAGGGATCGTGGTGGGCAAGGAAATGAATCTCTTCCTCCGCCCGCTTGCGCCCGCGGATATCGCGCACGGCAAGAACCTGGTGTTGCTTGCCGGCATAGAGGATGCTGTGCCGGATCAGCTCAACCGGGACCGTGCTGCCGTCCGTCGCGCATAGTCCCACCTCCAGCGGCGTTTGCGTAGTGCCCGAGAGCTCGCCTTGGAAAACCGTGGGAAAGAAGGACGCGAGCGGCCGGCCGGCCGGCTGAGAGCCGTTGACGCAGGCAAGCGCGGCGAAACTGCGATTGGCTGCCACGATCTCGGTTTCGTTGCACACGATCAGCCCCTCGACGGCCGCGTCGGCCAGCTCCTGCATACGCGCTGCTTCGCCGGCGCGACGGAGATCGCGCACATCGAGGGCGAGGCCGATGATCGCCAAAAGGATGATGACGATCGAAACGAGGGCTACGCCAGCGGCCATCCAGTCCGCGGGCAACGCCCTTGCGGAAATGACAATGCGCGGGTCTGGCATGATTGCGGCCGCGCCCATCGCCGTGAAATGGTGGCTGCAAATCGCTACCGTCAGCACGAGGGCGCCGAGCGCCTTCCACTTGACCGTGTTGGCGTGAAGGGCAACCGGCAATGCGGCCGCGCCGAACAGCCCACCAAGAATGATTGAGGCGGCGACGAGCGGCACATCCCAGACGACGCGGCCCGCGATCTCGAATGCGGCCATGCCAGTGTAGTGCATCACCGCGATGCCGCTCCCACGATCGCACCGCCGATCCAGCGTCCATGTGGAACGCGTGGCGAGGTACTGATCGTGAGACCCGTCCCGGTCAAAGCGATCGCGGCCAGCAACGACATGATCGTCAAAGCGATGTTGTAGCCGCTCGGTACGGCGGGCTGGAAGGCCAACATGGCTATGAAATGCGTCGCCCAGATGCCGAAGCCGGTGGCGACCGCGGCGACGGCTAGCCAGATCCGTCGCATTTCGCTTTCACTGCGCCCGACATGGTGGAGGAGGTTCACGGCCGTGAAGGAGGCTAGGGCGCAGATCAAGGCCGCTAGCGCGACCAGACGCAGATCATGCTGCGTCGCAATTAGGTGTAGACTTTCAACATTCTCTTCCCCCACGCAGGACGATCACCCGCTTGGGGAGAAATCTACGGCCAAAACTTGAATAAAGCGCTTAGTTTAGGCGGAAAATCCGCTTTGATCATCGTTACCGAAGGTCGTGAAGGAACTCCACAGGCTCGCTGCAGAATGGGCGGGCCGGTAGCGCCGTAAATGGGAACGCCTGATTCTAGGCTTTGCAGTATGTTTGCCTAAGGCTACGGGCGTGAGGCGAACTCAGCGGAGGCCGTCGATGTCGAGGTGCGCTTGCGGTCGGCGATGTCGCCGGCGGAGCTCGAGGTCCAGCGAAGGGGCTACGCTACCACTCTACACTGACGACCGGTGATCCAGGCAATCGAGCAGGGTGCCGTACCACCCCGCGCGTCTGGATCAACGACAATGAGGGCTGCGGAACAAGCCTGGTCAGCGCCACCTTCTTGCGACTTCTCAACCCGGTGGAGGGAAGCCGATGCGATGGGCACCAACTGCGGCTTTGGGATTGCCGAGCGCTTGCCGATCGGCAATCTGTGTCCGCCCACTCATGACATCCAGCATGCTTCCATCAGCAGCATGAATCAATTGCAGGTGACCGATTCCAAAAATGCGTTGGACGGGACCGATATGCTCAGGAACATGGGAGTATGGACAAGGGTGGCGGTCATCTTCATTGCATTTTGAATATTTTACGGATTCGCCGATGGGCCCAACAAAGGCGGCTGCGTAGGCGATATGATGGCGATCACCCTGAAAGCTGGACAAGAGATCGCGAGCGCGGGCCCGGGTGCCGGCGGGGAGCCGCTTTCGTCGTGGCTTGGACGGCGGCAACGCCTCCGAAAACCTTTGGAGAATGCGTGGCGGCGGGTGGACGAAAGCGTGCGCTCCGCCTAGAGGACACTCGCAACTCCCCTAAGTCCGCGAGATCACTATGAGGCAGCCGCAGCGACCCTTTGTCGTCGAGATCAAACAGAAGCGTGGGCTGGTGAAGCGGCCACAGTCGATCTGGGGCGGCATCGACCTGGCTGCCATCGCGAACGAAGTCGCGGAAGCGAAGACGGAAGGTGCGATCGCCAAAGCGACGCCGCAGCCGACTTTTTCCGAAGATCTTCGTTCTCAGCCCGTGCCAACCACGAGCGAAGCGGTATCCGACGCCAAGGACGTGATCATGCCCGACGGATCGTCTCCTAAGCCGCCGACGGTTGAGGAAGCGCTGGTTCCTGAGGCACCGACCGCACTGACGGGAGGCAGACGAACCCGCAAGTTAAAGCGGTGGCAGAAAGATGTTCCTTTGCCGCGAGGTCAGCGATGGAAGCGGCGCCTGCCTTGGGTGCTCCGCCAGATCCGGGCCTAGCGGTAGATAGACCGCTCCAGATTGAAACTGCCCTTGTCACTGTTCATGACAATCGGCAGCTCATCCAGCTAACGAAGAGCCGCCCTGTCAGCCGCTCTCGGATTTGGGTGCGAGGATGAAATCGAAGACTGGCTGAGGCGGTTGGCCCGGCATCGGCTCTCGCAAAACAACCGGGAGAGTTGTGGCCGCTTCGGCTTCGACCGCGAGGGCGGCGGGTTTCATTCCAATTGCGGCCTCAAAGAGCCGGCTCGGCAGAAGCGCCACCTGACGAAAGAGCGCTGCAGCTCTTGCGGCATGGCGCGCGGCAGCGACCCGCTTTCCCTGGCGGATCTTCACCCCGGCCGCCGCCAATAGGATCAATCCCTTGAAGAACAGGGATGCTGGGCGCTTTGTTTCGCAGCATGCCATAGAGGCTCCCAAGCCTCATGAGCTTCCCAGTAATAGCCGTGGTTGAAAAGGTCGATTCCTCGGAACACGTTTGAGCTGAGTGATTCCTCGACCGTAACAACAGTCCCCGGATCGCTTTGGTAACTGTGACCCAACGGGTCGCGGACCGGATGTGAATGTTTGCCAGGCAGGTATGCGTAGTCCGGGAAATTCTTTTCGCGAGGACGTGACATAGACCCAGCAATCATGAAAGCGCGTTGGCGGCAATTCCAGATGAAGTAATCGCTTGCGCCAGAGTGCCAGCGGTAAAGAAATATCTTGCGCTGCCCCGACAAAATGCGCTCATGGTGCCATTCCTCCATGGGCACGTGCGCCGGGAGGGCACCTCTAAAACGACCGATAGACCGAGGGAGGGCTCAACCCAATGAGCAGGGTGCCGCGCGCAGATGCGAGTCCAGCTTCGTCGGCGACATTTGCGCCGCTCGAAAATGCGACCTTTCGATCGATCTGGCTTGGCATTCCAGGTCGCCAGCCTTGGCTGGCTAATTCAAACTGTCGCCATCAGTTGGCTGATGGCGACCATCTCGACTTCGGACGTGATGGTCGCCTTGGTTCAGGCTTCGACGACACTCCCCATATTCGTCCTGTCGATCATCGCCGGGGCCCTGGCGGACAATTACAGCCGCCGCAATCTCATGTTCGCTGGCTGGTGCATGATAGCGTTGTCCTCGGCGATGCTGACTGTTCTTGCGGCCCTCGGGATTTTCAATCCATGGATGGTTCTTGCCTTCAGCTGTTTGGCCGGAGCGGGCGCCGCTTTCACCGATCCTGCTTGACACGCGTCGGTGGGCGATATCTTACGAAAACGCGAAGTCCCAGCCGCGGTCACGCTCATCTCGGTTGGATACAACGCCATTCGAAGCGTCGGCCCGGCGCTCGGTGGCATCGTCGTTGCCTCCTTTGGACCTCTGACAGCTTTCGCTGTGGCGACACTGACCTATGTAGCACTGCTGTGGACCATAGGGCGCCGCAAATGGGATGTTAGCACCTCACCTCTCCCGCGCGAGCCTTTGACCACCGCCATCCATGACGGAGCGCGCTTCACGGCCCTGTCGGCGGAGATCAAGGCGGCAATCGCGCGTGGAGCGCTTTTTGGCCTGACCAGCATCTCCATACTCGCGCTGCTGCCTCTCGTTGCCCGCGATCAACTAGGGGGAGGACCAATCGTTTATGGTGTCCTGATGGCCGGCTTCGGGACGGGCGCCTTGTGCGTCGGCATTTGCAACAATGTCTTGAGGCGGTCGCTGTCCCAGGAGCGGCTGACAACACTGGCATGCATTGCCTGTGCGGCGTGCTGTCTATCTCTTGCTCTCACTACTTCAGTGGCGGTGGCGGCTATTGCGCTGGCGCTCGGCGGCGCGGGCTGGGTCGTCACCTGGACGGGGCTCGACGTGAGTGTCCAATTGGCAAGCCCAAGGTGGGTCGTCGGTCGCACGCTCTCGATCCACTATGCCCTCTCGTCTGGCGGTATCGCGGCCGGCAGCTGGCTGTGGGGCTCAGTGGCTGAGACCTATTCGCTTACCTTGTCCCTCGAGGTTTCCGCTGGAGCGCTGGTAATGGTCGCGGCCACCGGCTTCCTGATGCCTATCCGTCAATGGCAGGACTCTGATCAGGATCCTTTTGGCTTCGAAACGCCACAGCTCGCTCTCGACCTGAAGCCGAGAAGCGGGCCGATCGTCGTCAAGATCGAGTACTCAATACCGGAGGCAAACGTCGAAGCTTTCCTGGACCGGATGCAGGAACGACGGCGAGTGCAAAGCCGCGTCGGTGCTCGGCACTGGAACCTCCAGCGCGATCTTCAGGATCCTTTGCTTTGGACAGAAACCTTCCGCACGCCGACCTGGATAGACTATTTGCGGCTGAATCATCGCCTGACGACGGCGGACAAGGCGTTGGACCAACATCTGCTCGAATTGAACATGGCAAATCCGCCTCGTACCAAGCTTTCGATTGAACGACCGACCGTGGCAACCCAGAGGCGGGATCAATCGACGCGATTTTTCTTCCGGCTGTGAACGCAGGGTTTGGGCCGGTAGGGCTTGGTGGGCGCGGCGGCATGATCGCTTGTGGTCCGCGAATGGTTGGAAGTAAGCCAAACCGATGAGAAACAGGTGTTCCGCAACACCTGTGCGGCCGTGGCGCTGGGTTACCCCGGTTACGAGGCGCGCGCTATGACCTGCAGTTGGAAGCGACTATCCCGGACGCCGAAGAAATGGTTCTTTCCGAGTGCCATCAGCGCAACCGCGGTCTTGCGAAGTGACGCGCCGGCCTAGCCGGCGCAGTTGCGCGGTCACCCTGCGATAGCCGTAGCGGCCCTTGTGGCTGTCGAAGATAGCCTTGATCGCCTCCTTCAGCGCCGCATGAGTCGCCGCGTCAACTCCATGGTCCGACGCCGCACTCGCGTAGCTTTCATCTCCGCTCAGATACTTATCGACAACTGATCGCTTGAAACTCGCACTGTGTCTGGACATGCAAAACCCCGAAGGTTGTGTCCAACTTTCGGAGGGCAGTTCATTGACGGGGCTTCTTTGTTCAGCGACTGTGCTCAACCTTCAGGAAGTCGGAACAGCTGACGAGCAACCTCCCTTCTCCAAAGCAAGCGAGCTCGAGCGGGCTCGGCGTGCTTGGCGTGTTCCTGACACCGGGTGCGAAAAACGAGGCACTTGCAAGCCTCGCGGCAGCTTTCCCGGCTAAGGCTGTCGCCAAGGCCTTGGTTGAGGATGTGGATCCGAACGGTCTCCTACCCGCCTCGCTGGCCTATTGGAGCTACGAGGGCTCGCTGACGACGCCGCCATGCTCGGAGATCGTCGACTGGATGGTGGCACGCGAGCCGCTGCAGGTTGGCGCCGACATCGACAAGTTCACCGCGCTTTACCCGATGAATGCGCGGCCGGTCCTGGCGCCGAACCGCCGTTTCATCCTGACCACGAGCTGACAGACGTTAGGGGCTGGAGGACAAATCAGCGGTCCTATGCAAATGCCTGGGAATCTGTTTTCGGCGAAATTCGTCTTGTAGGACCAATTTTCGCGTCGTAAGATCATTCTTCATGGTTTTGGCTAACTTGAAACCAAAATTCGAGCGAAGGGTCCGATTTTCATGGCTGCAGCGCAGCAGCACCAATTTTCAGGACCTGTTATCGTTTTTCAGGAAATACGCCTTCCGGAGACCGCGACCCCGGCCGGATACAGCGCCCTGATAGGAGCCTACGGGCTCGCCGTTCCCTTGCCTCGCACGTTGTCCGCCATTGGCGAGCATCATCGAATTACTGAATGGGACGGCTGGAGGATCATGACGCCCCGCCATGCCCCACATCCAACCGTCGAAGGCCACCTTACCTTCGCGCTCAAGTACGAGGGGCTCGACCTTGCCGTCCTCAAGCGGCTGTTCCAGGTCACCGGTCCCGTACCGATCGAGGCGTTGGTCCGTGAACGCCCAACCGGCAGTTATGCCCGCCGCATCTGGTTTCTATATGAATGGCTGACGGGCGCGCGTCTCGATCTGCCCGACGCGGATGCCGGACGCTACGTTCCGGTTGTCGATCCCGAGTTGCAATGGTCCGGACCCGTGAAGACCGCTTCGCGCTACCGCATAAGGGACAATCTCCCAGGCACGCCTGAGTTCTGCCCTCTGGTGTTCCGCACCAAGGCTCTCGAAAAATTCATTGGCCTTGAACTGCCGAGGCGGGCGGAGGCAATCGTAGCGGACGTGCCGCGCGACCTCCTTGCTCGGACCGCCGCCTTTCTTTTGCTCAAAGACTCGCGATCAAGCTACGCGATCGAGGGCGAGCGCCCGCCGCAAGACCGAATCCAACGCTGGGGCCGCGCCATCGGCGAAGCCGGCCGCCAACCGATCGATCGCGATGAGCTGCTGCGTCTGCAAAGAATTGTACTCGGCGATGCCCGTTTCGTGAGACTTGGCTTCCGAAAGGAAGGAGGCTTCGTCGGCCAGCATGACCGAGATAATCGCATGCCCCTGCCCGATCACATCAGCGCTCGGCCTGAGGACCTGCCGCGGCTCATCGATGGGATGGTGGCCTTCGATCAAGGCCCAGCGCAAAACCTTGATGCAGTTATCGCCGCCGCAATCCTCGCCTTCGGCTTTGTCTACATCCACCCGTTCGAGGACGGAAACGGCCGCATTCACCGCTACCTAATCCACCATGTCCTTGCCATGTACGGCTTCAATCCGTCGGGAGTGGTGTTTCCCGTCTCGGCCGCGATCCTGGACCGGATCGACGAGTACAGGCGGGTGCTCGAGAGTTATTCGCAGCGCCTTCTGCCATTGGTCGAATGGGAACCGACGCCTCAATTCAACGTCCGGGTGCTGAATGACACGGGGGATTTCTATCGATTCTTCGATGCAACCCCACACGCCGAATTCCTCTATGCCTGCGTTCAGCGGACGATCGAACGAGACCTTCCCGAGGAATCCGCTTTTCTGCAGCGCTACGATCGATTCCGGCAACAGGTGGATGCCTTTATCGACATGCCCGAACGTCTGACCGATCTGCTCTTCCGTTTCCTTCACCAGAATGGTGGTCATCTGTCGAACCGCGCCCGCGAAAACGAATTCGCCGCACTGACCAATGACGAGGCAGGGCGGATCGAGGCGATCTACGCGCGAACCTTTGGTATCGATTGAAGGCGTGATCATCATAACGATCGATCTTTAGTCCGGCGGTTTGGCGATCCCCTTCCCTCTCTTGGTCCGAGGCGTGATTTGTGGCCGACATGCACGAGCTTTCCGTCCCAGTTTTTTCCGCCGGCCAAATGCGCTTCACAAAATATAGCACCGTCCCGTTCAATCAGAGTCATTCATCCGAGCGGCAAAGGGGGTGGGATACGGCTGGCTTTCGCGGCGCAGTGACCCGTTGAACCTGATCCAGTTCATACTGCTGCTAGAGACGGCACAAACGCTTTGCGGGAGTTACGCCCGAGGTCCTGTTTGGGCAGGGTCGACCAAAGCGTCTTTTCATCCTTCCGGCATCGATCTGGGTCTCCAATGCATGAGCAAAGGAGCTCAATGAGTGCCATCATCCCTACCGTGTCCACGGGGCCGCTGCCGGCCTCGAGGTAGGTCCACAGACCTACCCGGCTTGATCCACCAGCAGATCAGGGTGCCGGTGCGCAAAATTTCTGTCTATCCGACGGCCGGCGAGCCGCCCGTCCATCATGGGTGCAATAGCCAGTCTATGACCTTGATTTTTCAGCATTTTTTCTTTAACATCAAATCGTTAGAACCTGCCGAGTGCACACGAATTTACGCCAGAATACGACCCTTTTCGCCACGTTTCGATCTCTCAGTGCACACGGAGCGCACACGAAAAAATGGCCACCTACACTAAACTCTCGTCCGGTTCCTGGCGTGTCCAAGTCCGTCGCAAAGGTCGTTACGTCAGCGAGACCTTCCTGCGCCGAGACGATGCACGGCGCTGGGCAACCGACGCCGAGCGCCAAGTCGATCGCGGCGAGACGCCGACCAAGTCCCGCATAACGCGCCAAAAAACTTTCGGCGAACTCATCGACCTTCATATCGACGACATGTGCGATGTAGGCAAGTCCCCTCGCCGCTCCAAGGCGGCAGCCCTCGATATGCTCCAAAGACACCTGGGGAAGTGCAACATTTCTGCACTCGATCGTGAACGGCTCATTCGCTTTGGTCGTGATAGAGCTGCCCAAGGTGCCGGGCCGATGACTCTCGGTATCGACATTGGCTTTGTGAAACTTATCCTGTCTCATGCTGCCGCGGTGCACGGCCTGCCCGTCAAGGTCGAACCGGTTGATCTCGCGCGTATCGCGCTAAAGAGGCTTGGCCTCGTTGGGAAAGGCCATCAGCGCGACAGGCGGCCGACGCAGGATGAACTCGATAGGCTGATCGCTCACTTCGACGCAAACCCTCGTCAAATGGCGCCAGTTAGCCAGATCATACGTTTCGCTGTTGCAACCGCGATGCGCCAGGAGGAAATCTGCAAGGTGCGTTGGTCCGACTTGGAATCTCGCACGCGAATGCTTCTTATCCGTGACCGGAAAGACCCTCGAAACAAGAGCGGCAACAATCAGCGCATACCGCTATTCGCGGCAACCGGATACGATGCGTGGGCCATAGTCGAGCAGCAGCGGGCAAAACGCAGCAATGACGACGATCGGATTTTCCCATTCAATCATAGGTCAGTCGGCATTCCTTTCGTCGAGGATGCGCTGACCTGGGCATTCACGACCTCCATTTTCATGACTTGCGCCACGAAGGGACGAGCCGGCTTTTCGAAGCTGGATTCACGATTGAACAAGTGGCGCTGGTTACAGGCCACAAGGATTGGAAGATGCTTCGGCGGTATACGCATCTCAAGCCTGAAATGCTTCACACTGTTCGCACATCAAGAGCAGCGTAAGATAGGTTCCGTGTACAGGAAAGAGTCCATTCACCGGTATTCTAAACGCAAATCCAATTGACGGCTGCAGCTAAGATCATGCTGCTTCGAGCACAGGCTAGAATGCTTCCACCGTTGAAACACCGAATGTCCGCCCCATGCCTTCGGAGCATTCTTGAAAGTGCCGTTCAGTTGGTTGCACCGGCATCTCAGCTTTGATCGGTCAGTGCGCCGCGATTAGGCAAGGGCGCTCACGTCACCATAAAGTTTGCGCAGATGCTCATCCGACATATCTAGGATTGGCTCGTACATAAAAGCATTGAGGTGGATGTTTTCCGGGGTCATCAAGACCACCTTGTCGAGCACCTTCACGGAGGGATCGCCACCAAACTGTGCCGCATAGCGCTTGGGAAGCTTTGGCGTCTGATTCTGGGAAATTGCCGAGAGGAACGACGGATCGTTGATCTTGCCAGCCATGAATTGTTCCGCCTTTAGCCGGATGGCGATAGAGAGCACGATTTTGTTCTCAAAGTTAGCGCCATCAGGGGCCACCAGACACTCGCCAGCCGCAGCGTACATCCCGTTGACGACTGAGCCCGTGCGGTCACCAGTTGGAACCTGCGCTAACCCAAACAAACCCTGATATATCCCGTCCAGCTCTGCCTCCGTGATCATTGCCGTGTCGGCCCTCCAATGAAGCAGCGAGGTCAGTTTGAGATAGCCCGCATCTCCATCTCCCTTCGTGAATTCAATCAGGTTCCGCATGAACGGGACGGAAGCGATCCGCTTTTTTGCGTCGTCGAAGAAGTGAGCTTTCCAGTCGTTAACGAATACGTTGTCGATACCGGCTGCTTTTGCCAACGTGATGCCGTCGCTGTTGCGTGAAACCATCAGGCAATTTCCGTAACCAACGAAGCGGCTCTTGATAGTCCGGAAGAAATCGAAATTATGAGTTAGGATGACCTGCTGAAAGCCATCGCCCTCAGCGACGTCCTTCAGGTATTGAATGATGGCATACTTGTTCTTGTAGTCGAAGGAATCCGCCACATCGTCAACGACCATCAGAGTGGCCTGGTTCGCTTCCTGGCGGACGCGAATATCGAAGATGATATTGAGGATGTAGAGTGCCTTTTTCTCGCCCGTGCTGAGCGTAGCAAGCAGATCAGCGTGCTCCACTGACGCAGTATCCGCCCCGTCCTCAAATGTGAATCCTACGCTGAGGATCGGTTCCTGGCCGAGCACAACCTCCGTGAAATTCTTAGGCACCAGCTTGAACGGCACGAAGAAGCGGTCGTTGAAGATCTCGATCACGTCCGCCCACTGCGTCCGTTCCTTTGCAGCCTCAGCTTCAATCTCGCCACGCCGCTTCTCCGCTGCCTGGTACTTTTCGATCACGTCCTTATAGAGATCCAGGAACGTGAACAGGTAGCTCTTCCAGACCTCTTCCTTAAAAGCCGGCATGTTTGCCAAGTGGGGCAGCAGGTCCTCGTTGTCGGTTACGTAGGTCTCAAACTGCCGGACGTTGACATTTTTGGTGATCAGCTTTTCAACCGCCGCGAACTTCTTCCGTAGGTCTGGATCGTTGTTGATCGCCTCCTTTTCTTTGTCCACCAGCTCCTGCAGCTGCTTCTCGGTTGTAATCTCAAGCTTCGCTCCTGAGTTAAGATTGATGGAGTGCTTGGCCTTGAAAAAACCGTTGTCAGCCAAATTTTTCGCGATTTCCGAGGCATTGTAGTAAGTGAACGTGCCCTTCCTGAAGTACGTCGATTTTGCTATCAGCTGGTTGTACTGCTTGATGTAATTTTCGATGCTAGCCTTCACATTTGCGTTGTCCAGCAAGGCTAAAACCTTGTCATCAAAGATAACGTCATATTTGACCGTGGCAAACGGTGCGGTCTTCTGCTTCAAGAGCTCATCCTGAACGCGCAACAGTGCCTTGTAAAATTGGTCCACGCCAGGCGTGAAGGTCGAAGATATCTCGCGCCCCAGATCTTTCTTCGAGCCTGTGTGCTGTTTCAGAGGCTGTTTGGAAAATCGGATTTGAGGGGTTTCGTTTGCGCATGAAGTCTGATTCAGAGCGTGGATGTGGACCGAACAGGGTGCCGTAGCGGGTCGTGTTGGAATTCGGCGGAGCAGCCTCCGGTAGGTTAAGATTATCGGCTCATGCGGCGAGGTCAATCTGCTGATCGCGTGGCTTCGTAGGAAGCGTCTGCCAGCCGTCGATCTTTCGCATCGAGATTTGACCGGACGCCATCAACGCCCAGAACAACATTGCCGCGGTTTCGGCCGAAGGCAGAACGGTCTGGGTCTTGATGCGCCGCTTGAACTCCTCATGCAGACGCTCAATCGCGTTTGTTGTTCTGGCGCTTTTCCATTGGCTCGGCGGCAGCCGGGTGAAGGCGAAGAGACGCTCGCCGGCCTCCTCCAGGCTATCGGCCACCGCCCGGCACTTGAGCCGCCATTTGCGCAGGAACGCCTTGCGGCGGCTCTCGATCTCCTCCGGCGTGGCCGCGTAGATCATGTCGGTGTAATCGGCGCTGATCTCCTCATGCAGCCGCTCGGGAGCATGGGCAAGCAGATTCCTGTGCTTGTGAACCGTGCATCTCTGCACCGGCACCCCGTCCCACAGCGCGGCGATCGCCCTGTCCAAGCCAGGTGCGCCATCGACCATGAGAAACTCAGGTCGGCGCAGGCCGCGCCCGACGAGATCGTCGAGAATGGCCCGCCAGGCCTCCGTCGTCTCGCCACCCATATTCTTGACCGCGAGCAGGATCTTCTGGCCGTCCGCGCGCACACCGATGACCACGAGCAGCGAGATCGAGGTCGCTTTGCGGTCGAGCCTGACACGAACCACCGTCCCGTCGAGGATCAGGCGCACGATCGGCTCGTCGGCCAGAGAGCGGGCATTCCAGGCGTCCCAGTCCGTCTTCACCTTGCGCCAGGTGCGGCTGACGACGTCCTTGCCGATCGCGCCGCCGAACAGCGCGGCGAGCGCACGCCGCACGCGCCTGGTGTTCGTGCCCGCCAGGTAGCTCGACGCGATCAGCGCGTCGGCGGCCATCGTGCGCCGCTGATAGGCGCGCAAGGCCTTGCTCTTCCATTCCACCGTCTTGTCCTCGCCGGCATCGAGGCGCGCCCGCGGAACCGTGAGCTCGGTGGTGCCGAAGGTCCCCGTCAGCGTGCGCGTCCGGCTGCCGTGGCGGTGGCCGGCGACACCGGTGGTCTCATCACTGCGCGCCGCCGGCTGCCGGCCATAACGGGGACGGGCAAGCACCGCGTCCAGCTCGGTCTCGAGCATCGTCTCGATGAAGCCGCGCACCCGCTCGCGCAGGCCAGCTTCAATCGGATCAAACCAGTTGTCGAAAAGATAGCTCGTCGCCTCATCCCCAGGATGAACGGCTTCCGCATTCATGGTAGTCCTTGTCATGGCGTAGTCTCCTGTCCGGCGCTCTAACGCCGGATGATTCGAGGTTTGACACCCCGGAGACTACGCCAACTCACAATTCCAACCACTCCTGCGACGGCACCCCGAACAGAGCCGTGGCCGTGTTGCCAAGATCGCGCGTAAGACGAAGCGTTATCCGTGTGATCTGACAGATGAGGAATGGGAGCGGATCGCGCCACTGATGCCGGTTCCTGGTCGGCGTGGGCGTCCCCGCGAGGTGGATTTTCGGGAGGTAATCAACGCGGTGCGCTATCTGGTGCGCTCAGGCTGTGGGTGGCGGATGTTGCCCATTCATTTTGGGCCGTGGCAGACGGTCTATAGCTGGTTCCGCGAGTTGGCACGGCGCTTCCTTTTTCAGACGATCCACGACGTGGAACTGATGCTCGACCGCGAGCGGCAGGGTCGCGAACCTTCACCCAGCGCTGGTGTGATTGATAGTCAGTCGATCAAGGCACCCCATGCAAAAGCACGAGGCTACGACGCGGGTAAGAAGATCGTTGGCGCAAGCGCCATATTGCGGTCGATACGGACGGACGGCTCCTGATGGTCAACCTGACCACCGCTGACATCTCCGACAGCGCGGGTGCGCAGGCGATACTCGACGGCATCCGCAAACGCTGGCCGTGGGTCAAGCATCTCTTCGCCGACGGGGCCTATGACCGGCTCAAGCTGATGGATAAGGCCTGCTATCTCGACTTCATCGTCGAGATCATCCGCCGCTCCGACGACCAGAAAGGCTTCAAGGTTCTACCGCGTCGCTGGGTCGTCGAACGGACGTTCGGATGGATGATCCGGTGGCGACGCCTCGTGCGCGATTACGAGCAGCGCATCGATGTCTCGCAGGCCATGATCCTCGTCGCCATGGGCGGCATCATGCTACGCAGAAACGCCCATCCGTGATTTTCCAAACCGACTCTCAGGGCCGCGAGTAGCCGCTGCCTGGCGTCTTCAAAGCCAAGATTAAGCTTTTCGTACTCCGCGCGAAGCTTGCTGTTCACCAGCAAAGTGGACGTCTTCTCGCTGTGGCCGAATGCTTCCTCGTAAGGAAGCACGACCATGACGCTTTCCGGCGGAAGCGCGTTGCCCTTTTCGTCGGTAACCATTCGTTTGTTGATACGGTCTTTGAATATCCGGTCACCACTGTCTTTGCCATCAGCGATATCTTGGAATGTTTTGGCCAATGATGACTTCATTGCACCGTTTGGCGCATAGATCGCGATCGCGTTCGTCTTACCAAAATCTAGATCGGCTTTCAGTTTCTTGATCCCGTAACAATGTTCGAGATCTAGCAACCCTTTTCCAACACTAACCCCTCCGCACGTAACCGACGGCAAAAGTGCCACGAACGTGTCTCGGTGGGAATGATGGTATGCGTTATTTTTCGGCTGTGCCTGCGCAAGTTCGAAGCGAACGATCAGCACTTCAGGGATTGAGGTCCCGAAACCCGTACTCGGAGGGCTGCGACCTCGGTAGGCGGGCTACAGCAACGTCAAACGAGGCAACCCTTTCGTGACTACTCGCCGAACTAAACCGTGTTGATTTCGTCTGGGCTGGGCTCGTCAACTTGTGAATCGGCGTGCAAAATTGGCTCTGACTCACATTTGATGATTTTCGCTGCTGGCGTTGTGCTGTTTTCTGAGGGGAATCAGCACCATGGTGAGAAATTTGCGTTTGTCGTCGTTGATCCCGGCGGGATTAGCCGTCGAGGCCATCGCCGAGAGCGAAGGAGTGATTGCCGTTACCGCCCGCTCAGGGGCGCCAGCGCGACCTTGCCCTCTTTGCCGCAGAGTGTCGCACCGGATCCATAGCCGCTATCTTCGACGAGTTTCGGATCTTCCCTGTACCGGGATGAAGGTAGAGCTTCACCTCGTCGCCCGCCGCTTTATCTGCGATGCGCCATTGTGCCGTCGACGAATCTTCGCTGAACGCTTTGACGACTGCGTTGTCGCCGAGCGATCCCGCCGGACCTCGCGATTGGAGTGTATCGTTCATCATCTTGGGCTGGCGCTCGGCGGCCGGCCGGCGGCCAGTTTTGCGAAGCGGCTGATGGTCCCGGTCAGTAATGACACGCTGCTGCGGGTGGTGCGGCGACGGGCCTGTTTGCAAACAGATCCTCTCAAAATTGTCGGCATTGATGATTGGGCCTTCCGTCGCGGCCATCGTTACGGCACGATCGTCTGTGATCTGGAGCGGCGGCGGATCGTGACGCTGTTGCCTGATCGTGAGGTTGCCACCGTCGAGGCCTGGCTCGCCGACCATCCTCAGATCGAAACCGTCTCGCGCGACCGCGGCGGCGGTTACGGTGAAGCGACCGCGAAGGCGTTGCCCGAAGCGATTCAGGTCGCCGACCGCTGGCATCTCATGGAGAATGCGAGTGCGGCTTTCCTCGACGCCGTCCGCAAGTCGATGCGGACAATCCGAACTGCGATCGGCGCTACGACGATCAATCCCGATCTGCTCACCTACGCGGAGAAGCGGCAATACGAAGGCTATCTGCGGCGTGAGGAGACAAATGCGGCAATCATGAAACTTGCCAGCAAAGACATCCCCATCAAGGAGATCGTGCGTCGCACCGGCCACAGCCGTAAGCTGGTCCGTCAGGTGGTCCGTGGCCAGCGGACCGATATCTTCCGCGCCCGCCAGAGTTCACTCGAAGCCTGGCTGCCCTTCCTGGACGGGCAATGGAAATCTGGTTGCCACAATGCAAGCGAGCTTTGGCGACGGCTGAAGACAAAGGGCTTTCGGGGACGTCTGGGTGTCGTCAGCGAATGGGCAAGGCGACGACGACGCGCCGAACAGGCATCCGATCAGCAGCTCCACAAGGTGCCATCAGCCAGAACGATCGCACGGTTAATGACGACGGCGCGCGATCATCTGAACAAAACCGACACTGTGATGATCGCCGTCATCGAGGCGGGTGTGCCCATGCTGGTGGAAGCACGCAATCTGATCGCTGGTTTCCATTCCATGATCCGCAAGAAAGTCGCCGATGAGCTCGAGCCGTGGATCGCCGACGCCAGCAAAAGCCTCATTGCGTCTTTCGCCAATGGCATCATTCGCGACCGTGCTGCCGTCCGCGCCGCGATCACCGAGCCATGGTCCAACGGGCAGACGGAAGGACAGATCACCAAGCTCAAGCTTGTGAAGCGGCAGATGTACGGCCGCGGAAAGTTTGACCTTCTCCAAGCACGTTTGATCGGTGCTGCCAATATCATCGAGAGTGCGTCAGACCCCAAAATTGACCCCATGAGCCGGGGAATCGGCGTCCAATTTTGGGTCTGACTCACATTTGATGATTTTGCATGGCGGCGTGGTGCTGTTTTCTGAGGGGAATCAGCACCATGGTGAGAAATTTGCGTTTGTCGTCCTTGATCCCGGCGGGGGTGCCGTCGCAGGAGTGGTTGGAATTGTGAGTTGGCGTAGTCTCCGGGGTGTCAAACCTCGAATCATCCGGCGTTAGAGCGCCGGACAGGAGACTACGCCATGACAAGGACTACCATGAATGCGGAAGCCGTTCATCCTGGGGATGAGGCGACGAGCTATCTTTTCGACAACTGGTTTGATCCGATTGAAGCTGGCCTGCGCGAGCGGGTGCGCGGCTTCATCGAGACGATGCTCGAGACCGAGCTGGACGCGGTGCTTGCCCGTCCCCGTTATGGCCGGCAGCCGGCGGCGCGCGGTGATGAGACCACCGGTGTCGCCGGCCACCGCCACGGCAGCCGGACGCGCACGCTGACGGGGACCTTCGGCACCACCGAGCTCACGGTTCCGCGGGCGCGCCTCGATGCCGGCGAGGACAAGACG